>NZ_JBHIOH010000064.1:0-87116 GCF_042195375.1 Bartonella sp. CL100XZDX
AAATAAGGAGCAAATAAGAACAAATTAGGTAAAATTATATAAACTGTAGAAGGTGGTCTAAAAGGTGGCCTTAAAATAGCTATTTAAAGAAAAAATCTATATATTTCAATATGTTCAACACAAAAAGTGGTGCCCAGACGCGGATTCGAACCACGGACACGCGGATTTTCAGTCCGCTGCTCTACCAACTGAGCTATCTGGGCATGCTTCATAAAAAACATAAAGCGTTTGCGGTTATAACATTAAAATTTTCTCTGTCCAGTCATCAAAAGAAAAATAATTGATTTTTTAATAAGTTTATCTCCCTATTCTAGAGCGTTATCAATGAATATTTATCATAAAATAAATTTGATAGGTATATTGGACACTTTAGTGTATTGTTATTAGAATGCTGTCTTATCGTGGTGGTGATACGAAAAAAAATTAAAAGAATCAATCGAGAAGCATGATTAAGAAAGATTTTTTTATAAAGTTTCCGTGAATTTTAAGCATACGAAATAATAGACAACATTTTTGACTTTTTCTAAAAAGATTGTTGATTAGTCTTTATAATAATTTGTTTTTCTTTATAAAGAAAAAAACATCTAAAAGGGGAGAATAATGATAATGTTACAAAAACCAAGTAGTCGTCCCAATAATACTAATTTTTCTTCAGGTCCTTGTAGTAAACGGCCTGGTTGGACTCTTGATGTTCTTAAAAATGCATTAGTTGGGCGTTCACATAGATCTAGAGAAGCAGAATTAAAACTTGCTGAAGTTGTTAATTTAACCCGTGAGATTCTTGAGGTTCCTTCTGATCATCGTATAGGAATTATGCCCGGTTCAGATACCGGTGCTGTTGAGGCTGCTCTATGGTCTCTATTAGGTGAGCGTGGCATTGATATGGCGGCGTGGGAAAGTTTTGGATTTGGGTGGAATAAAGATGTTGTCGAGCAATTAAAGCTTTCTGATGTGCGTCGTTTTGAAGCTCCTTATGGTGAAATACCAGATTTAACACAACTTGACTTTGATCGGGATGTTGTTTTTACATGGAATGGGACAACTTCTGGTGTGCGTATTCCTAATGCGGATTTCATTCCGCATAAACGGGCTGGATTGACCATTTGTGATGCAACATCGGCAGCTTTTGCGCAATATCTTGATTTTTCAAAATTAGATGTTGTTACTTTTTCATGGCAGAAAGTTTTGGGAGGTGAGGCTGCACATGGTATGGTGATTTTAAGTCCTCGTGCTGTTGAGAGGCTTGAGAATCATGTTCCAGCTTGGCCTATGCCTCAACTTTTCTATATGACAAAAAATGGAAAATTGAACGAAGATATTTTTAAAGGAAAGATAATCAATACACCTTCTATGCTTTGTGTTGAGGATTTTCTTGATGGGTTGAAGTGGGCAAAGTCTCTAGGAGGTGCAGCGGCATTAAGAGCACGGGTTGAGAAAAACTTTTCTGTACTTGATGCTTTTGTTCGCAAAACGCCATGGTTAGAATATTTGGCAAAAGATCCTGAAGTGCGTTCTAACACCGCTATTTGTTTAGATATTGTGGATCCAGTGATTACTGCTTTGGATACGGAAAAGCGAGTATCTTTTATAAAAGCGGTTGTGAAACGTCTTGATGAGGAAGGGGTTGCTTATGATATCGGTTCGTATCGCGATGCTCCTCCTGGGCTTCGAATTTGGGCGGGTATAACAATTGAGGCTTCCGATCTTGAAATTTTGACACAATGGCTTGAGTGGGCGTTCCAAGTTGAAAAAGCACAGCTTTAAATAATTACTGGTGATTTTCACAACGTATTTTTAAACAAAAAAGGATACGAGAGATTATGATGATCTTTCGTATTCTTGTATCAGACAGACAGCATCTAAATATTACGTGAATTGTAAAAGATTAAGAGAGAGAATGAATGCTCTGTCAGGTGTTGGATACGCACAAATTAAAATCTCTATTTTTTTTACTTTGTTGTAGCAAAAATAACAGATTTAAAATATTTTGGTATTTGCTTATCTTTATTATCATAAATTTGAAAATTTAATCACTTGAAGATTGAGAAAAATCTGAAATGAGGAGTCGCACTTGCTCTAAGGTTTCGTTATAAAGAAGTGTTTGTTTTTGAATGCTGGTTTTTTTAACCAAACACGACGGAGAAAGTTATGGCCAATGTAGTTGTTGTCGGTACACAATGGGGTGATGAAGGCAAAGGTAAAATTGTAGATTGGTTATCTGAGCGAGCAGATATCGTGGTGAGGTATCAGGGGGGGCATAATGCTGGCCACACATTGGTTGTTGATGGAGTCAGTTATAAATTATCACTTTTACCGTCTGGTTTAGTGCGTGGCAAGTTATCAATTATAGGCAATGGTGTTGTTGTTGACCCTCATCATTTTGTTGCAGAAGTAAAAAAACTATGTGATCAGGGTGTAAAAATCACACCAGAAATTTTGCGTATTGCTGAAAATGCTCCTTTGATTCTTTCTTTGCATCGTGATCTTGATGCAATTCGAGAAAGCGGTTTATCTGGTTTAAAAATTGGTACAACAAAGCGTGGTATTGGACCGGCTTATGAAGATAAGGTGGGACGTCGTGCTATCCGAGTGATGGATTTAGCAGAAAAAGATACACTTATGGCTAAGATTGAGCGGCTTTTGAGGCATCATAATGCCTTGCGTCGTGGGATGGGTGTTGCAGAGATTGATTCTCGAGCACTTTATGATGAATTGATGCAAGTTGCGGATAAAATTTTGCCCTTTATGGATTGTACGTGGCGTCTTTTAGATGAAGGTTATCGAGGAGGGAAACACATTCTTTTTGAAGGTGCGCAAGGTGCTTTATTAGATAATGATTTTGGAACTTATCCTTATGTAACGTCATCTAATACAGTTGCTGGGCAAGCATGTACAGGTTCGGGGATGGGACCTGATGCAATTCATTATGTTTTGGGTATTGCAAAAGCTTATACTACACGCGTTGGAGAAGGGCCGTTCCCGACAGAGCAGATAAATGATATTGGTGAATTTCTGGGAGTGCGTGGACATGAATTTGGTGTTGTAACGGGTCGAAAGCGTCGATGTGGTTGGTTTGATGCTGTCTTAGTACGTCAGATGGTAACAATTTGCGGTGTTCAAGGTATAGCATTGACAAAACTTGATGTTTTAGATGGTTTGGATGAAATAAAAATTTGTATTGGTTATGAGCTTGATGGTAAAAGAATTGATTATTTACCTTCTTCCATGGGAGCTCAGGATCGGGTGAAGCCTGTTTATGCAACATTAGAAGGTTGGAAGGAAGAAACAGCACATGCATTGAGGTGGGAAGATTTACCAGTGCAGGCTATTAAATATATACGCTATATTGAAGAACTGATTAATACAAAAGTGGCTTTATTATCCACAAGTCCAGAGCGTGAAGATACTATTCTTATTACGGATCCCTTTGTTAATTGATTATTATTTTTAGATTTCTATATATGTTCTCTGTGCGTTTTTGTCTCTTTTTACAAAAAAGTTTTTAAGAGCACGTGAGAGAAAGGTGCAAAATAGCATTGTTTATTTTTCATATTCATTTTACATTATTGCGATAGTTGTACCAATATTAAGTGGCAATCAATTTAGAAGGCTAAAATAAAGTTTTTTGGCTTTACTATTGATTTTTTCTCAGTTTAAGAGAGATTATAGAGGAAATGGTAGATTTCGTTGGAATCTTAAAAAAGACAATTAATGCACAAAATAATATTACACCACAAGTGCGTAAGCGGATTTATAAGCGTGCTACCGAAACACTAGAACATCAATTTTTAACAGCAAAAATACCACAAGCAATAGCGGATGAACAGAGAAAGATTCTTCAAAGTTCTATTGCAACTGTTGAAGGAGAATATTTAGCAGTTGAAAAGAAGCGGCTTTCTTCAGTTATTGGGTGGAATCCCACAAATATAAATGAAGATAAGAAATATACAAAAAAAACTATATTACCAAAGAATAATGAATTTTCAGAGATAAATATAAAAAGAAAACAGGATTTTGTTACGCGTTCAAAGGATAACAAGGTATTTGATGAGCTTTGTGTATCAGATATACCAGATGCAGAGCCTGTTAATATGGAGGCTGATGTGCCTTCTCAGCATGTTAATAGCAGTGTGTTAAAGATTTCTCCTTCGCAGGAAGATAATCCGCATATTGTTTCGCACATTTTTTCTCAGGCTTTACGTCGTGCTAATAAATCGTTAGTGCAAAGGCGTATTGTAATAAGTGCTGTTTCTGTTGTTAGTTTTGTTGTTTTAATTGTTGGTATTTTTTTTGTTGGTGAGCGTGTATTTGTATCAAATGATCATCAGTTTTTAGAAGAGAATCTTCAAGCTTCTCACAGAGTACCAAAGGCATTTCCAATTAAGAGAAAGTTAACACAACGCTTATTAGAGGATGGAAGTGAAATTGATGTTGGTTTAAAACAAGCGATAGATTCTTCGGATGAAGAAGTACTCTCAACAGTTGTTGATAGCAATTTGCAATCGCTTGAAAAATCAGGTGAAGCTGTTTTCTATCAAGCACGTACAAATTATGATGCAGAAAAGATAGCAACGGGAAGTGCTCGCTGGACGCTTATAAAAGAATCTCAAGTGAAGGGGGCTCCAGAAGAAACAACTATACAAGGTGATATAACAATTCCTGATGAAGGGGTATCATTACGGTTAATTTTACGTCGTAATACCGATCAGTCATTTCCTGCTGCATATATTATGGACCTTGTTTTTATTCTTTCTGATAAATTTTCAGGTAAAGCTATAAGCAATGTTCAAGCATTAACCTTTAAAGCAAGTGAACAATCCATTGGACAGGCTTTAACAAGAACCATTGCTGCAAAGATTAACGATGACTTTTTTCTTGTCGCATTGAGTGGTAATCATCCATTTCTTGATCGAAATTTACAATTGATGCGAGAATTAGATTGGATGCGTTTGGTGTTAACGGATAAAAACGGGCGTATAAGTGAATTAACCTTTGCAAAAGGACCAACAGGTAAGTCTATTTTTAATGAAGTTATTGGACAATGGCTTGCACAACAAGATAAGTTAACAGTTCTTGGTCAAAAAAATAAAACATAGATGCAAAAAAATAAACGGCTGTGAAGAATTTTCTACGACCGTCTTTATCAATTATATACCAAATATATTCAATAAAGCTTTACATATCAATAACTTAAAGAATTCGATAGGCTAATTTACAAGTATAAAGCCAAGGCATGCTTTTTTTCATTTTCACATTTAAAGAATGTGCAAACCATTGGCTTTATTTAACTCTAGGTTTTATACTTGACTTTGAGATAAAGTAGAATCTTTGATAGAGTTTTGCACTTTTTCAAATGCACGCATTTCAATTTGTCTTACTCGTTCTCGACTAATATTAAATTCACCAGAGAGTTCTTCTAGGGTTAGTGGTACATCGTTTAAACGACGCGCTTTAAATATACGCTTTTCGCGTTCATTGAGATTGTCCATGGCATTTATGAGCATGGAACGGCGATTTTCTAATTCACTTTTTTCAATTAAAATTTGTTCTTGATCGTTAGATTCATCCACCAACCAATCTTGCAACTCACTGTTTTCCCCTTCTTTTGTTCGAATTGGTGCGTTGAGTGAAGTATCACCACCAAGCCTACGATTCATTGATACAACTTCATCTTCTGTGACATTCAACTGGATTGCAATTTTTTTCACTTGTTCTGCATTGAGATCGCCACTATCAAGTGCTTGAAGTTTACTTTTTAACTTACGAAGGTTGAAAAACAAACGCTTTTGATTAGCTGTTGTCCCCATTTTCACCAAACTCCAAGAGCGCAATACATATTCTTGGATTGATGCTTTAATCCACCATATTGCATAGGTCGCAAGACGAAAACCCCGCTCTGGTTCGAAACGTTTAACAGCTTGCATGAGTCCAACATTGCCTTCTGAAATGACTTCCCCAATGGGAAGTCCGTAGCCCCGATATCCCATCGCGATTTTAGCTACGAGACGCAAATGGCTGGTTACTAGCCTATGCGCAGCTTTTAGATCATTATGCTCACGGTAACGCTGAGCTAACATATATTCTTCTTTTGGCTCAAGCATTGGAAAACGACGCACTTCTTCCAAGTAACGGTTTAAACCACCATCACCTGTCATTACTGATAATAAATTCATATGGGCCATATAGCACCCTCCTTTTGTTTGAATTCCCTGATAAGGCAAATTCTATGTTTTAGATAGCTAACTATCCTCATAACCTCACTCTAGCATATTTTTCAATTTTGTTCAAAAAAAGATATTTTATTGTGAAATCTTGCAGAAGGGGAAAAGTTTCAATTCATTTTTTTAAAAAGTTTAATAAGTTTAGCCATATCTTGAGGCAGTGGTGCGGAAAACGACATAACTTTACCGGTAGAAGGATGTTCAAAAGTAAGACTTGCAGCATGGAGTGCATGTCGGTTGAATTGATCGATTGCATTTCTAATAGTGGGGTTGAATGTGTTTGATTTTGTTTTAAAAGCGTTTCCATAAACTGTATCGCCTATGAGTGGATGCCCAATATGAGTCATATGAACACGGATTTGATGGGTGCGTCCAGTTTCCAAGCGACATTCCAGAAGGCTAGCAAAAGATGTTGAGTCTGCATGAGAGCCATATTTTTCAAGCAGAGAAACATGTGTAACAGCATGACGAGCATAAGGGTTTTGGTTATGGATGACAGCTTGCTTTGTCCGGTTATGGGGCGAACGGCCAAGTGATGCATCAATTGTCCAGACATTGCGCTGAGGTGTTCCCCAAATCAAGGCATGGTAGCGTCGATCTAATGCGCAGGTACGTCCATGATCAGAAAATTGAGCACTGAGACTTTTATGAGCTAGATCATTTTTTGCAACAACCATAACACCGCTTGTATTTTTATCAAGACGATGGACAATGCCAGGGCGTTTAACACCACCTATACCAGATAAACTATTCCCACAGTGGTAAATAAGGGCATTAACTAATGTACCGGTCCAATTGCCATTCCCAGGATGAACAACAAGACCAGCTGGTTTGTTAATAACAATGACATGATCATCTTCAAAAAGAATGTCCAATGCAATGGCTTCAGCGCTAGGTTCTGCATCACGAAGGTCAGGCATTTCCAATTCAATTATTTGGTTAGGTTTTAATTTTGTTTTTGGTTCCTTTATGAATTGACCATCAATTTTAAGACAGCCTTCACGGATGAGGGTTTGCAAACGCGAACGTGAGAGCACATCATGATATTGTTTTGCGAGCCACTGATCAAGACGTTGCCCAAGAGCACCTTCATCCGTTATTTTCTGTATTACCATACGATTCCTATTAAGTTTTTAATAAGATTTTACCAGTACGAAATTGCTTTACTATCAAGAAATTCTTTAATTCCCCAATGTCCTCCTTCACGAGCGCGCCCAGAAAATTTTACACCTCCAAAGTAGCTTCCACTGGGTAATCCATGTCCATTAACTTCTACCATACCAGAGCGTACTTGTGCCGCAATACGACGACATTTGTTGCGATCTTGCGATTGAATATAGTTTGTAAGACCATACTCAGTCTCATTCGCTAAAGCGACGGCTTCTTCTTCTGTACTAAAAGAAAGAATCGAGAGAACTGGACCAAAGATTTCTTCTTTAAAAATACGCATATGAGGTTTTACATCAGCAAAGACTGTTGGACGGACATAATAACCGCGTTCCATTCCTTTTGGTAAACCAGTCCCGCCTGCAACAAGAGTTGCACCTTCATCAATTCCCGATTGGATAAGATCTTGAATTTTATCATATTGTTTTTTTGAAACGACAGGTCCAATATGATTTCCTTCTTGGCAGTTTGGTCCTACTTTTGTTGTTTCTGCAATATCTTTGGCTATTTTTATGGCTTTGTCATAGATGCTCTGTTCCACAAGCATACGAGTCGGTGCATTACAACTTTGTCCACTATTATAAAAGCAATGTCGTGCACCACGTTGAATAGCATCTGAGTCGGCATCAGCAAAGATAATATTCGCTCCTTTTCCACCAAGTTCCAGACAGACTCTTTTTAAAGTAGCGCTGGCATTTTTAGAAATATCTTTTCCTGCTCTAGTTGAACCAGTAAAGCTGATCATTTCTAAATCTGGATGTGCAGAGAGGTAAGAGCCGACAGTCTCACCATCACCATTGATTAAATTAAAAACACCGGCTGGAAGTGCGGCTTCATCTAAAAATTCAGCAAAAAGCATAGCAGAAAGAGGCGCAATTTCAGAGGGCTTTAACACCATGGTACAGCCAGCCAAGAGAGCAGGAATAACTTTAAGAGTTACTTGATTCATGGGCCAATTCCATGGCGTAATTAATCCTACGACGCCGATAGGATCGTAGTGAAGGATTGCTTGCTCATTTCCCTTTATTAAAGTTTCTTGGAACGAAAACTCTTTATAAGCTTCGATAAAATTGCGAATATGGGAACTTCCGGTTGCAGTTTGCGCATTAAGCGCCATATCAATTGGTGCTCCCATTTCCATTGAAATGGTTTTTGCCATGTCTTTGGAACGTTTTTCGTAGATCTCTAGAATTTTTTCAACAAATCCAAGACGCTCATTTGGTGACGTTGTTTTCCATTTTTGAAACGCTTCTTTAGCCGCATTAATTGCTTTATCGGCATCTTTTGTACTTCCAAGGCTAATGACAGCACAAGCCTCCTCTGTTGATGGATTAATGACGTCAAAATCGTGAGGAATGCTTGGCTCATCCCATAGACCATTGATATAAAATTTCCGTTTATTAAACATAATTCACTCCCTTTTTTCTATTTGTATTTATGTAATTATGATTGTCTTAGTCTAAGCCTTTTTAAACGAGGATAACAAGGGTAATCTTATAAAAACGCGAGAAATTAGATTATATCGTGATAATTGAGCATGGAGAATTCAATAGAGCAATGCTCATTGTATTATTGAGACTAGGTATTATTGAGACTAGTTTCTCTTATGCAAAGGGAGAGAAAGAGAGGCATAGACAATTTTCTTGAAGCTTTTTTATCATGAAGTTTTCTTCAAAACAAATGAAATACAAGCTCTATGACACCATAAACTGAGCAATTTATATCGTAAATATGCAAAAGGCAGATTATGAATATGTATTATGGCATTATTTTTTTCATTAAAAAGTAACCATCAGCAAAAGGTTATTAACCTTCGTATGATAGTTTCTACGAATTCTTTTTGAAAAGGTTATTTTTCTCATTGCTATAAATTTGTTGGGTGCCATGCATAATTCGAAAACAAAATCTATTTCTACGTCTTCTTTTTCTGATGATAGTACGGAAGGTGCATCAAGAGAAGATTTATCTGTTAAGATTACTGAGATATTTCCTTATCCGGAAGTGTGGAAAAAGGCATTTGCCCTCGGAAAAAACGTCCGTTTCACGAGAACCCCAGAAGTTGAGATTTTGCGTCGTCGTATAGAAACAGATCCAGTTTTTGCAAAACAGTTTAAAATTTTTACGAAGCAAGATCAAAAAAAAATTACAGATGCAGATATTGTACGTTGTAACAAGAAAACAACCAATATTCTTTCGACAAAAAAAGTCATTAATCCTCAATCAATAGAGAATAAAACATCAGTTTGTCATTCAACGGTTCTGAAGCAGTTGTCACGACAAGCTATTCATATGCCGTCAGCAAATATTCCACTTGAGGAGGATGAACAAGAACGTAAATTACAAGTGGAAAATGTGCTACAAAAAATAAAACCTGCTTTGCATCTTTCCGATGATGCATTTTTTGAGTGTGAATCTTTGATATTTGAACATGTGGAGACTCAAACGTCAAAAGAGGATGGAATATCAATTGATACGACAAATGAAATTACACCGGATATTCCCACAGCCTTTGATGAGTCAATAACGGCTCTTTACCGTGTTCTTGAATTCCGCTTTCCACAACTCTATGATTCAATTACATCAGAATCTCCAGCGGAAAGGATGCGAGGCGTTGAGAAAATTTCTGATTTAATGCATACAAATAATGATACTACTAAAGAGAGTCATTCTAAGCTTTCTGTTGAAGATTCTGCTCATACGTTAAGTAATACAGGGGTGTTAAGCGATGCAGGGGCGAGTATAGAGACTGAAAATAGCAATAATACTGTCGCCAATAATACTGTTGATTGTATAAACAAAGCCGTCACAAAGAATTCAAAAGATTTTTCTGTGATGCAAGCAAACAGTAAAACTAAAACATTGCAATCTACTCGTATGCCATTAGGTAATTATGATTCTGCTTTTATGCAAAATATTCAATCTATTGACTGTGATGTTTATGAATTTCCTCCGATCAACTTATTACAGGAACCTGTTTTTCATGAAGGTACGATGATTCCTCAAGAAACATTAGAACGTGGTGCTGGACTTTTGGAAAGTGTTTTGGAAGATTTTGGCATTAAGGGTGAAGTTATCCATGTTCATCCAGGGCCAGTGGTAACAATGTATGAATTTGAACCCGCCGCGGGCGTAAAGTCATCGCGCGTTATTAATCTTTCTGATGATATTGCGCGTTCTATGTCTGCTATTTCTACACGCGTTGCTGTAATTCCTGGACGTAATGTTATCGGGATTGAGTTACCCAATGCGGTTCGTGAAACCGTTTATTTACGGGAATTAATCCAAACACGTTCTTTTCGTGAAAGTGAATTTAAACTTGCTCTTGCTTTGGGGAAGGGGATTAATGGTGAACCGGTCATTGCAGAATTAGCAAAAATGCCTCATTTATTGGTTGCAGGAACAACAGGATCAGGCAAGTCTGTTGCAATTAATACAATGATTTTGTCGATTCTTTATCGTATGACACCAAAGCAGTGTCGTTTGATCATGGTTGATCCTAAAATGTTAGAGCTTTCTGTTTATGATGGCATTCCACATCTTTTAACACCCGTTGTCACAGATCCCAAAAAAGCAGTAACAGCTTTAAAATGGGCGGTTCGTGAAATGGAAGAGCGTTATCGCAAAATGGCTAAGTTGGGTGTGCGTAATATTGATGGTTTTAATGCACGCGTTGCACTTGCAGCTCAAAAAGGCGAAACGATCATGTGTACTGTTCAGTCGGGTTTTGATAAGGAAACAGGGGAAATGCTTTATCATGAAGAAGCCATGGATCTCACGCAGCTTCCTTATATTGTTGTGATTGTTGATGAGATGGCTGATCTTATGATGGTGGCAGGGAAAGAGATAGAGAATGCCATTCAGCGCTTAGCGCAAATGGCGCGTGCGGCAGGTATTCATCTTATTATGGCAACGCAACGTCCTTCTGTTGATGTTATCACAGGTACAATTAAAGCAAACTTTCCTACCCGCATTTCTTTTCAAGTAACATCAAAAATTGATAGTCGTACGATCTTGGGTGAACAAGGTGCTGAAACGCTTTTAGGTCAGGGGGATATGCTTCATATGGCAGGTGGTGGACGCATTGTGCGCGTTCATGGACCTTTTGTCTCAGATGAAGAAGTTGAATCCATCGTTGCACATCTTAAAATGCAAGGAAAACCTGATTATTTGGCAACGGTAACGGATAATGAAGACGATAACAAAGAGGATACTTCTGCTGATTCAGCTGCTGAAATTTCTGAGGAAGAAAATTTTGATGAAGAGGGTGAGGAACTTTATAACCAAGCTGTAAAAATTGTTATGCGTGATAAAAAATGTTCAACATCTTATATTCAGCGCCGACTTTCAATCGGCTATAATAAAGCAGCTTCTCTCGTCGAGCGGATGGAAGAAAAAGGCATTGTTGGAGCCGCTAATCATGTTGGAAAACGTGAAATTTTACTCAATGAAGGAAAATAAACAAACGCATTTAAAAATATGCAATTTTTTAAATATCTGACAGTTATTATTTAAATGTGCTTGTTTTATTTTTTTATATAATATTAAAAATTTAAATGGAGAGTAATAAAGCAAAAGCGATCTTTTGTATTAAGACTTCTGATGAGGTAAACAAGCTGATATCAAAGGAGATTATGAGATATTTTAACATTTCTAAATGATCTGGAATATAAAGAAATTAAACAAATCTTTATATGAAGACAGATAATTTGTGTTCTCTTTTTTACAGAGAAAATTTTTAATAAAATAGTGCGGTGGTATATTTTTTGTTTGTTCTTTTGTAGCGATTCTAATGAAAGAAAGATCTTTGTATGAATGCCTTTAAATGCCAAGAACTATTGGGTAACATTAGGGGCTGAAATTAGTATAATGATGGTGCTAACCAGCTCTTTTATAAGTATAAAAATGGTAATGCACAATGCCTTGATATCCTCTATAGGGACTTTTACATTACACCATTTACAGATGACGTCGTAAAATAAGCTTGGGGATCTTGGGAGATGTCTTTTCAAAAAAGGCGCATGAATGTGTAAAATAAGTGTATTCTTTTTGAGTACTATTTATGCGAGGGAGATGTTACCATTATTGTAACAAGATTTATTACATAATGGGTGAATAAGCAACAAGAGCTGGAAGCTTCTTTTTATTCTTGTTTTGTTGATGAAACAGTCAAAATTTTGCTACAGACAATTTATATGAGATATCAAGTTATTTTAACCAGAACAGATAATTGTAAACAAATTAGCATTATTCATTTGAGAGTAAATCCAACACTTTTTAGTTTTAGTTATGCCATTAAAAGCAGATGAGTTAAAGTTAAATACAAATGAATTAAAATCTCAGCAAGAAGCTTTTCGTTTTACACCAGAGCTTTTGCCACGGCCTTTTACGTGGGAAATCGATCACAATGGTTTGTTTTGTGAAGTCTCAAAAGAGCTAGCTGAAGTTGTTGGCCCTCTCTCTTCCTCTATTTTAGGGTGTAGTTTTCATGAACTTGCTCATCAATTTAATGATGATCGATATCTGGTTCTCAGTCGTTTTATTGAAGCGGCTATGCCTTGGAGTAAAGAGATTGTTCAATGGCCTGTTGATGGTTGCTTACAATGGCTTGATGTTGAATTGTCGGCTTTGCCAATTTTTGATGTTAAAAAGCAGCTTAAGGGGTTTCGTGGCTTTGGTGTTTTAAAAATACAAAAAAAAGTCCAAGAAAAAAGAAATGAAAAGCTAGAAACAGAAATGCCATGTCTTACGGAGATAGAACGCTCAGCTTTTCGTGAAATTGCAGAGCAATTGCGTGATGAATTGAATTCATCGGTAAAAGAAGAAAATTTAGTTGAAGAAACAGCTATTCAGTTACCATATGCACAAACATTGCCGGTAAATGCTATAGAACAAGCTCTCGTAAAAGAGCCCGTTGCAGTTTTATCATTGTTGGATACAGCAACAGATGGTGTTTTATGGTTGGATGAAGAAGGCTTTATTCAATCAGCGAGTAGGGCAGCCTTAGCATTAATGGGTTATGAAATAAATGAACTGCGAGGACAGCCACTCTCTTCATTATTTACTTTTCAAAGCCGACTTTTGGTTGAAAAATATTTTAAATCAATCCGCATGGAGGGAAAAAATCAGGTTTTAAATCGCAGAGAAACAGCTGATTTAATGACGAAAAATCATAAAAATATAACCGTTTTGATAACGATTGTATTTTTGGCAAAGCAAGGAAATTATGCTGTTATGTTGCGTGATAGGACACAAACAGTTCCGTCAGGAGAAAAAAAAGCAGAAGAGGATAAAATCGTTGGAGTTGTTCATGAAATACGAACACCTTTGAATGCTCTTATTGGTTTTGCAGAAATTATGAGAGAAGGCCGTTTTGGTTCGATAGAAAATGAGCGCTATCATGGATATTTACGCGATATTATTTCCTCTGGAAAACATATATTATTGCTGATTAATCAATTACTAGAGTGCTCGAAGATAAATTATTCTGGTTCCGATAACCAGATTGATTCTTCCCTTATTTCTGAAACATTTGATGTGATATCTTGTTTACGTGCGACGATAGCTTTTCTTGAGACTCAAGCCAATCAGAACGGTATTATCATGCGTATTGTTGCTCCACCTCATGTTCCATTTATTCCTGTATCACAACAAGTGTTTCGCCAGATTATATGGAATCTTCTTTCCAATGCTATTCGTTTTACACCTTTGGGTGGACAGATTATTGTTCACGTTTCTTATAGAAAAGAACGTGTAAAAATTTCAGTGAGTGATAATGGTATAGGGATGAACGAAGAAGAGATTATACAGGCACTGCAACCTTATGGTCAAGTAGAGCGCAAGGATGGCCGATCTGGTGATAGCGCTTTTATGGGAACAGGTTTAGGGCTCCCAATATGTAAAGCAATGGTGGAAGAAAGAGGGGGACAATTTTTACTGTTCTCCAAACCCAATTACGGAACAACTGTGGAAATGTTTTTTCCTCGTGTTCCATGATGTAAATCTTGCATAAAATTATTTTTTCTTAGCCAAAAGATCTCTAATTTCTGTTAACAGTTGTTCTTCTGAAGACGTTTTTTGGGGGCTTGCTTCTTCTTTTCTACGGATTTTATTCATAGCTTTAACGAATAAAAAAAGCACCCAAGCAATAATGAGAAAATTGATAAGTAAAGTAATAAAGTGTCCATAGCTAATGGTTGCTCCAGTTGCTTTGGCGGCACTCAATGTTGCTTGTTTTTCGCCAGCAAGTTGAATAAACATATTAGAAAAATCAATTCCACCTGTAATCAATCCAATGATTGGCATAAAAATATCATTGACAATTGAGTTGACCAAGCTACCAAAAGCACCCCCTATAATCACACCGATAGCAAGATCAATCATATTACCTTTTAGGGCAAATTCTTTGAATTCTTTAAGCATTGCATTTTCCCCTTTATGTAAGTGATATACGGTAATTTATTTACCGCTTTTGATGAAAAAGGAAAGGGCAGATTTTGTTTTTATGATTATATTACAATATTAATATTATTTTCAAAGACTTTATAAGGTTTAATAAAGAGCTTTAGGGTTCTATTTGGATTTTAGGGCTTTATTTGAATGTACATAGAACTTTTCCTAGAAAAAAGCTTTTTTAATAAAAACTATATCTGCTTTTTCAACAGAAAGTAGAAAACTGTAGCTGAATTTATATAATTGCCTCAAGATTTTTATGTTAACATTAAAAAGAGAGATTTTTACACAATACCACAGTAAAACTTATAATTTAATTCCTCTTAATTTAGTAAGCGATAATAGAAATTAGGAGGGCATTATGGCTTATCTAAAAGCTATTTGTACTGGGTTGCATGAGCTAAAATGGAGATAATTCCGATGGAAGAAACACATTTCATCTGCTGGAAGATTGTATCAGTTTATAAATAGCAGAGCTCTAGGGTTTGCAAGATCATTTTGGTTTGGAAGTCGTTGGTATGATAGGTGTGAGTTCAACAATCAACTGTCATTACTTAAAATATATGTTAGACAGAGCACTTAATAGATGCAAAATTGTATTTAACGCATCAGAAATGGCAAAGGAAACAACGCAGATTCTTCAAAATTCTATCAATAGAGTACAAATTGATTGAACATTCTGTTGCTAATAAATGGTGCAACAATAGTATGAATTTAGATGTTTTTATGAACCATGTATCCTATAAATGCTAGGAAAAAAATAGCTTTATAGAACAAGCTTTGTTTCTGTTGGAAACAATATTACACAGAGGAACTTTGGGAATAGAGGGCATTTGCATGCATATTTAAGAGAATTATGAGCTTGCCTGCATAAGATGCCACAAAACCATGACTATGGTAAAGAGCCATTGATGTTTCAATTCATGCTGCATTTTATAAGATTAGGACTCATATTTTAATCTTTAAAAAATGTCGAAAAAGAGAAACATTTTTTAAGAATAAAAAGTTCTTTACACAGTATATATCAATATAAACATGTATGGCTATTATATGATGATTTTTCTTCTAGAAGGGGAATATTATTTGGATAATATGCTTTCTTTGATTGGAAATCTTTTGTGTTAAAAGATATAGGTGAGGTGCGATGGATCATTTTTATGTTGTGGAGAAGGATTAATGAGTTTTTTTCGTTGTATTGGCCGTTCTGCCTTATTTATGTTGGATCCAGAGCAAGCACACGGTTTAGCGATTCTCGGGCTGAAAAGTGGATTAAATGGTTGTCAAAAGGTTATCGACAAACGTTTGTGTGTAACTGTTGCTGGTCTTGAGTTTGAAAATTTTATTGGTCTTGCAGCGGGGTTTGATAAAAATGCAGAGGTTGTAGATGGTATTTTTCGTTTAGGATTTGGTTTTACTGAAATTGGGACAGTGACACCAAAGCCTCAGATTGGAAATCCTAAACCACGGCTTTTCCGTTTAAAAGAAGATGAAGCGATTATTAATAGAATGGGTTTTAATAATGACGGACATCAAGTTGTTTACAATAGATTGCGTGCGTGTAAAAAAACTGGTGTTATAGGAGTCAACATTGGAGCCAATAAGGATACGGTCGATAAGATTGATGATTATACTGTTGGTATTGTTCATTTTTATGATGTTGCTGATTATTTTACGGTTAATATTTCTTCTCCTAATACACCAGGTTTACGTGATTTACAGGCCCGTGACAGTTTGCATCTTTTGTTGAGTGCAGTTTCGAAAGCGCGAAATGAGCAAGAGAACAAGCATGGATTCTCCATTCCTATTTTTTTAAAAATTGCTCCCGATTTATCAGAGAAAGAATTAGATGATGTTGCTGAAGAAATAAAACTTTCTGATTTTAATGGACTGATTGTTTCTAACACAACTCTTTCACGCCAGGGGCTTAGCAATAGTCACTTCAGTAATGAACAGGGTGGGCTTTCTGGACGTCCACTTTTTGAGCGTTCTACTATTGTGCTTGCAAAAATGCGTAAAAAATTAGGGAAGGAGATTGCAATTATTGGTGTTGGCGGTGTAAAGGACGCACAAACCGCTTTGGAAAAAGTAAAAGCCGGTGCAGATTTAATTCAATTATATAGTGGGATGGTTTATGAAGGTCCAGATCTTGTCATAACTATTCTGCAAGAGATTTTGCAGATGATGCAACAAGATGGAGTTGATAACATAAAAAGCTATCGTGATCATAGTCTTGAGCATTGGGCAAAATTTCCTTTGTAAAAAACGCTTTTTTCTTCACAAAAAATTGCGAGATTTTTTTAAAGGGGCTTGCAAACTTTGTTGATCTTCCTTATGTCACATAAGCGTAAGAATAAATGTTTACGAAATCGTGAACAGTTATGATACATTTATTTTATGCGGTTGTAGCTCAGTTGGTTAGAGCGCTGGTTTGTGGCACCAGAGGTCGTAGGTTCAAATCCCACCAACCGTACCATTTATCTTGTTACAACTTTTCTAATTCTTATTTTTGGCGTTTTGTGAGGCGGTTAAAAGCCGTGCTTGGCGGGCTTTTTTGCGTTTGAGCCGTCACGGAGCAGAGACCTTGCGCGGGTGATTTTATGCGTTTTTTGCCAAAAATGGCCAATTTATCTAAAAGAGCGGAGACTTTGTTGCAGAAGGCATTGACTCATTTTCCCCTTTGTTTTCAAGCTGTTATAAAAATAGCCCTTTCTGAAGTTCGAATGCACCTCATGGGGAGCAGACAAGATACGAACCGACGAACTTCATTGAGAAGACATTATAAGTCGCATCTAATCCATTGTTTATTATGCACAAACTTGTTATTATGGCAGAATATAGCATCTTATATTTATTCTAGCGTAGGGGAGCGCCGATATGACGATTATAGCGGATGAGAAGAAGATAGAAGGCTTGAGCCAAAGCCCACAAGAGCAAGACGTAGATAAGTTAAAGACCGCCTTTCCGCAATGTTTTCGGGAGGGCAAGCTGGATATAGATCAGCTTTTAAACCTATGCGGTGAATATATCGACAATGATTTTGAGAAGTTTAAGTTTGAATGGAAAGGCAAGGGAACAAGTCTATAAAACTTGCGCAAAAGCCTTCCTTGGCAACGTTGCGGCCTAAGTTTGATGAAAGTGTAGACTTTGACAACACGCATAATGTCTATATCAAAGGCGATAATCTCGAAGTCTTAAAGCTTATCCAACGGGCTTATTTTCAAGATGTCAAGATGATTTATATTGACCCACCCTATATAATACGGGGAATGATTTTGTTTATGAAGATGATTTTAAAGCCCCCCTAGCAAGATATAAAGACGTGACGCGCCAAACGACAAAATCGAACCCCGAGACAATGGGGCGGTTTCACACGGCGTGGCTGAATATGATCTACCCCGCGGCTCAGATTAGCGCAGAGCCTCTTGCGTGATGATGGGGTAATCTTTATCTCGATTGATGATCATGAAGTGCATAATTTGCGCAAAGTCTGTGATGAAGTGTTCGGCGAAGAGTATTTTATTGCGCAATTGGTGTACCAAGAGCGACGTCATTTCTGCACTAATCGGTGGGTTTTGTGCCACTGGCCCCGTGCATATGGGAGCCTGAAAATATGCTATCATGCGACTTTCTAGTGTTCTCCATGAGATTGAAGCCGGGAATCTTGAGGCGGCGGTAACGCATTATTGCAAAGACAAACCCTGGTCAGGGTTTGGTCACCCGATTATGCAACGGGATGTCCGAGTTGATTTCTTTTTTTCACGCTTTCAGGTGCCTATGCGCCCCTTCAGTTCGCTTGCGCGATCTATTTCGGACAATACAGGACTGCAACCCAATGTCGATTTTCTAATTGCAAACATCGGGCTTCTCCTGAGCTGGGATTGTTGGCTTTTTTCGTTTGTCGTATGCCGATACTTCTCGCGCACTATCAAGCGCGGTTTAGTGCTCATTCCTTCGGTTTATCATCAAAGGATTTATGAAAAAAATATAAAAAGGTCCCCAAATTATGGCTATAAAGCATCACACCGAGCCAAATTTCTTGGGTATATGTCAGAGTATCACCTTAACCGCACCGATGCGTGCTTGCGGGCAAATCGATATTTCTCACTGGAATTTAGCCCATAACTATTTGAAACAGGGCTTGTTACTCGAAGCCTTGCATCAGTTTTCAGTTCGATTCGCCACCATGGTGGCTAAAAACTCGGATCTCACTTATCGCTATCTCCCTGTTATGGTTGAACAGTTTTTCTCTTCCACCCATTTTGATAGCGATCGGTTATGCGTTGAAGGACATATTGAACGCATTAATGAGGCCTATCGTATTCACTGTAAGGCTAGCACATATGACAATGGAAAGGCCGTTATTGCGCAGGCAATCATCATGGTCAGTAAGGTCTGCTTCCTTGGCTCGTGTTCTCAGAAAGTCGCTCTTCCATTACTAGGCGATTTATATAAGATTTCCTCCGTAACCGGAGATTCTTGTACTTTTTCCTTTAATGCGCATCACCCGCTTTTTGAGGAACATTTCCCCTCCCGCGCCGTATGTCCTGGTTCACTATTGATTGAGATGGTTCTGGCTTTAGCCACGCAGGGTAGGACGAAAAATATCGCATCTGTTGCGCTGAAAAAAGTAAAGTTCATTGAAGCAGTTTATCCGGGAGATACCTATCAGTTGACCATTAAACAGGATACAGAGTATGAACCGGGTGGCGTTTTTTATATTCATACGGAAACTAAAAAACGAAGCACTTGCGGTAAGTTTTCTATCAAATATAAAAAGGAGGATGCNGTCCGGCAGGGAGAACCCGTGATGATTACTAACATTCTGACAGTTATTGTCCTGTTTGTTAATTATTTCACTGGATGGTCTACACTTTTACTGAACTACCCCACAGTTTTTTGCTATCTGTCACTTGCTCTGGTTTCATTGATTAGCTTGCTGGTAAAGAAACCCTTTACCATTTTTTATGCCAGTGCTGGTGTTTCTGAAGAAAAACGCAAACATATCCTATTTTATCTCATCAATAAATATATTACATGGATTTGGGTAATCATCTTTTTTGCCAATGGCCTTCTAGTGGCTTTTTTTACATGGACCCCGCAGATTTGGTTGGTCACTATGGGTTTAATTTGTACTGGTATTCTTTTTTCTAAATATCTTCCTAACATCATGCAATATTTTTATCGCATCAAACATCATGGAGCATAATATGTCATTGTTTAACATTCTGACCGGAACCCCTTTATGAGCTTGGATTTTGCTTATTTTTCTCATTGCGAGGGGAATAATAGCATTGAAAGATAGGGAAATGGAGGTTAACCGCCTTTTTCTATTGCCGTTAGTCTTTCTTTTTTTGGGCGCAAGCGATGTGATTAACGAGCTGGCGTTCCCGCGCTGGGGAGCAGTCTCTATGTTGGCAGGGCTGATGATCGGCGTTGGCGTTGGCTGGTTGCTCTGGCGTGCCACTCCGCGTTTAAAAATCAAAGAGGGAACGGATTTAATTATTCGGCATGGTACGCCGTTGACGCTGATATTTATTCTTATCGCTTTTGTCATCAAATTCACATTGATTGTTTTTCTCAATATTGAACCTGATTTGAAATATGCATTTGATTTTAATCTTCTTTTTGGTCTTTTAAGTGGGTTCACTGATGGTGTGTTTTGGGGCGGTACATTAAATTTATATATAACATTTCGAAAAAATATAAATTAGTTCCTATATCCTTAGCTGTTGATGCTTCTGTCAAGTATTATGATACAGAAGCGTCCGCTATTTTACGTTGAAACTGCGGCTGCTATACGACTAAGTGGCCTTACGCCTGAGTATGCAAGAGCGGCAGAGTTTGTACAGTCTACGCCATAATATGTGGAGTACTCTTGCGGGAATGAGTGCATTATTATTGCGATATACATGTAACCCTCTAGCTAATATTATATTAGTAAGGCTGTTTTTTGAAGCCGCTTGTAATTACGGTGTGTTTTTAAAGAGAACGTTCGAACCGATGTATCGCTTGCAGTACCATTTCTCTTTATAAGACTATTATCATTTCTTTTAGAAATCTGCACTTCTCACCTTTTTTTGCGTATGATCGATAACGTAGTTAAGATCCTTGAGATAGTGAATTTTTATCTCTTTTGCTAAAAATGCCCAAACCATCTTATTTAGTCGAGACTTTGTTTAAGAAGGGATCTTCTAAATTTATTTTTTCAATAGGATATAAATTTCTCGTTTTGGGTGCGCGGTAAACTTATAGCAGCAATAAGCTTAGGTTTATTGGTTCTAAGCGTGGAGGGAGTTGAGCTATCCAATGCAAAAGAATAAATTGCACTTTTGTCTGACTTTGTGAACACACACTATTTTCTGGACTAATCGAGGAAATAGAACATTCATGTGTTTGAGAGGATTAGACAATGAGTTGTAAACAATTAGAGCAAGAAATAGCCACAGTAAAGTATACGTCAATGTAGGAGCCCAAAGCCTTATGGCACACTTATTTCAGTGACGATTATTTAGGACAAACCCATCATGTGCTTGTGGTGCCAAAAGGCTATCAATGAGGGCAAGATTTACAAAAGCTTGAAAGTTATTGCCAAGCATATTACCGGCATCAATTGGAATGGCCATTTGTTTTTTAGCCTTGTAAGGCGGGGATGAGAGGATGACAGGGGACAAGAAAGGTGCTTAAACAAGCGATAAAACCAATACGCGGCGCTATATATAGACGTAAAACGAAGAAGGTTTAAAGCAAGAGTTTAACTGACGGGACGACAAAAAGAAGCAGACGAAAGCTTTGTTAAAGCTTACCGTCATGAAGGTTGGCAATTAATACCAACGTTGCTGATAATGTAAAAATCATGCCGCAATATATTTAAGGAGCGAGTGCAAGAGATTAATACATTCCTATGGCAGATTGTAAAATCATGGTTTGTACATGAGCCTAATTATATGATTGATAAGGCAATACAAATCACTCAGGGACAAAATGATAAGAGCTATATTTTATTATGAATCTGACACACAGTATAAAACCTATAAAGGCAAAGCGTTTTATGGCATGGGAAGGATTTTCAGCCTGCTGGTGGGGGCGTTTGAGGGTGTTTTTATTTTACCTTCCGTAAAAGGTATTTTAGCAAATCTTGCTTGTGCGGACAAGGGAAAACTAGAAGTGGATGCTGACATAATCCCTTGTGAAATGGTTTTTATTGCGTCGAAATAAATGATGAAGAAATTTATGTTTTCGTTGGCAGTGATAGTACTTGGATGTGCTTGTGCCAATTGATAAGCTTATTGATAATATTTGTAAGTGCCATAATAGCACACAATAAAAATATAAAATCGCTGTCTTTATTATGCCAAACAGTGGCTAATTTAGAGCGCGAAATTATTGCTTTTGCAAAGTAAATCAAAGAAAAGCAAAATGATCAAAATGTGGTAATGCGAATTGATCTAGCTGATTTACGTAAGCAAAAAGAAATAAAACAAGCACAAGAAACTTTAAAAAATAAAGAGAACAGCTTATACGACATTTTTCATGAAAGTAAATTTGCAGAGGATATAGAAATAAATAGGATAAAAGGAATTGCGACGTACAAAAGAAATATTCATAGACATATTTTATACTAAGCGTAACGGAGAAGCGCAAAGATGAGTATAATAGCGGGTGAAGATAAAATAGAGGGCATGAGTCAAAGCCCTATTAATCCAGACATAGAAAAGTTAAAAGCAGTCTTTCCGCAATGTTTTGCTGAGGGAAAGCTGGATATAGATCAGCTTCTTAATCTATGCGGCGAATATATTGATAATGATTTTGAGAAGTTCAAATTTGAATGGAAGGGCAAAGGAGCAAGTTTAAAGCTTGCGCAAAAGCCATCACTTGCGACATTGCGCCCGAAGCGCGAGGAGAGCGTAAATTTTGATAATACACATAATCTTTATATTAAGGGCGATAATCTTGAAGTGTTAAAACTTATCCAGCGGGCTTATTTTGGCCAAGTGAAGATGATCTATATAGACCCGCCCTATAATACGGGGAATGATTTTATCTATGATGATGATTTTAAAGACCCATTGGCGCGATATAAGGAAGTGACCAAGCAGACAACGAAGTCAAACCCTGAGACAATGGGGCGGTTTCATACGGCGTGGCTCAATATGATTTATCCGCGCTTGCGTTTGGCACAGACCTTATTGCGTGACGATGGGGTGATATTTATCTCAATAGATGATCACGAGGTGCATAATTTGCGTAAGCTCTGTGATGAAGTGTTTGGCGAGGAGAATTTTGTCGCGCAATTGGTGTGGAGTTTGTCTAGCGGAACGCAAGCAGGGCATTTCACGCGGTCGCATGAATATATTCTTGTTTACGCAAGATATAAGACAGCCTTAAATTATTTTAAAGATTTAGACGGTGGAGTTATCAGTGATAGGGCAGTAAAAAAAATCTCGGCTGCAAATCCAGCGAGTGAAGTATTGTTTCCTAAAGGAAGCATTCAATTTGAAGGAACAGATGCAGAGTTTCCTGATGAGTTGGGGGGGTTAGAGAAGCAATATGTTGTTGCAGGTAAATTGCGCTTTGAGAATGGCTTATTAGCGGAAGATGTAACGATTAAAGCAGGGTGGGCTATGAGGAACCAACTTATGTCCTGGCTGGGCGGAAAAGAAACTTTTGATAGTAAGGGACAAAGAGTCACTCGATTTTATTTTAATGCGCAAGGTCGTGTTTGCTATGAAAAAGAAAGAGGTACGGTTCATCCAAAAACAGTGCTGCCTCTGGAGATTGGGAGTACCAAAAAAGGCTCTTCAGAATTGATTCAATTGTTGGGTGCGAAATTGTTGGAGTATCCAAAGCCTACTGCGCTGCTTGAGTATTTAATAAAGCACATTTGCACCAGCGACAACGACATCATTCTCGATTTTTTTGCTGGCTCTAGTACAACAGCGCATGCAGTGATGGCTTTGAATGCCGAAGATGGTGGAAATCGCAAATTCATCATGGTGCAATTGCCTGAATTGTGTGATGAGAAGAGCGAAGCTTATAAGGCTGGTTATAAAACTATCTGCGATATAGGTAGCGAACGTATTCGTCGCGCTGGTGCACAAATCAAGCAAAAGCATGAAGCAGAATTCACAAGCGAGAAGCCTCTAGACACCGGATTTCGCGTGCTAGAGCTCGATAGTTCCAACTTTTCTATATGGGACGATAGCCCGATTGATCCGAATGCATTTGATGTTAAAGAACAATTGCAAATGCGTTTGGATCATATTTTGCGGGGGGTGAATCCCGAGCGCTCTCATCAAGATATTATCTTCGAGATCATACTTAAATATGGTTGGCCATTGGATTTAAAAATTTATCCTTTATCAATCAATGGAAAAAAATTCTATTATATAGGCGAGAGCGAAGGCGATGTCTTAGTGATTATAGCCATAGACCCGCCCTTTGAACCCGAAGATGCGGAAGAGATGATAAAGTATTTGCCCGTAAAAATCGTAGCGCTTGATGCGGCTTTTAAAAGTGATGAGGCGCTTATTAATTGCGACTTTATCTTTAAGGACAATGAAGTAAGTTTTGATAAAATTTAAACTATAGAGAGACGATTGGGGCAGCGATATGAAACTTAAATTTAAACAACAAGAATTTCAAAATGATGCGGTTAAAAGCGTCATTGATTTGTTTAAAGGCCAACCACGACGGGATTCTTCTTTTTCTTTGCATTCAGAACAAGGACAATTAGCGTTAAATGAATTTGGTTATGGTAATCAATTATTGATCAGTGATGAAAGCATATTAGCAAATTTACAAGAGGTGCAACAGAACAATAAACTCGTGGCGAGTGAGACGCTAGAGCAAAAGCAGTTTTCTATTGAGATGGAAACGGGAACAGGCAAAACTTATGTCTATAGCAAGACGATTTTTGAGTTAAATCAACGCTATGGCTTTACCAAATTTATTATCGTCGTACCAAGTGTTGCTATTCGCGAAGGGGTGTATAAATCACTTCAGGTAACAAGGGAGCATTTTCAAGCAGAGTTTGATAATCTGCCCTATCGTTATTTTATTTATAATTCAAAAGATCTTTCGCAAATTCGCCAATTTGCAAGCTCTACCAATATTGAAATTATGATTATCAATATTGATGCATTTAAAAAAGCAGAAAATATTATCAACCTTCCGCAAGATAGACTGAATGGCGAAAGTGCTATGCGCTATATCCAAGATACAAATCCGATTGTGATCATAGATGAACCGCAATCGGTGGATAATACAGCAAAAGCGAAGGAGGCTATTGCGAGCCTTAATCCGCTTTGTGTTTTCCGCTATAGTGCCACGCATAAAGATGAGATTAATCTTTTATATCGTTTAACACCTGTTGATGCTTATAAAAAAGGACTGGTAAAGCAAATTTGTGTTTCTTCTAATCAGATAGAGCAAAATTTTAACCGTCCCTATATTGCCTTGAAATCCGTATCTCACAAACATGGCTTTAGGGCGCGCTTAGAGTTGGATATTGCGGGAAAGAATGGCACTGTGAGTCGCAAAACAGTTACAGTGAGACAAGGCGATGATCTGTATCGCGTTACGGGCGGGCGTGAGCTTTATAGGGGTTATATTGTTTCGGGTATCAATTGCATGGTGGGGGATGAAGCTGTTGAGTTTTCTGATACTGAAATTGTCAAATTTGGCCACGCCCTTGGTGATGTGAATACAATAGAGCTTAAACGCGCGCAAATTTATCGCACTATAGAAACACATTTAGATAAAGAATTGCGGCTTGCGCCTTTAGGGATTAAAGTTTTATCACTTTTTTTTATTGATGAGGTGGCTAAATATCGTAGCTCTGATGAAGAGCCAGCACTTTATGAGCGTATGTTTGAAGAATGTTATGAAGAGCTGTTGGCAAAAAAGAAATATGCCTCCTTGCGAACTAAGTTTGCGCAAAATGTTCGAAACGTGCACGGCGGTTATTTCTCGCAAGACAAAAAAGGCGTCTATAAGGATACAAAGGGCGACAGCCAAGCTGATGATGACACTTATAACACGATTATGCGTGATAAGGAGTGGTTATTATCTTTTGCATGCCCCTTGCGTTTTATCTTTTCGCATTCGGCCTTGAGAGAAGGCTGGGATAATCCGAATGTGTTTCAAGTGTGTATGTTGATTGAGCAAAAATCGAATTTTACCGTACGGCAAAAGATTGGTCGCGGTTTGCGCTTGTGCGTAAACCAACACGGTGAACAGGTAGAAGATAAAGATATAAATGTGCTGCATGTCATGGTGAATGAAAGCTTTGCTGAGTTTGTGAGTACATTGCAAAAAGAATTAGAGGCGGATATTGGTTATAAACTTGGTACATTGCAGATGGAGCATTTGGTTGGCCGTATTTATGAAGATGTAAAATATGTGGCCGCTAAAGTGGAAGTATCGCAAGCACAAAAAATTGTTAAAATACTTGTTGCAAAAGATTTTATTGATGAGGCAGGTGTCGTTAAAGTAGATCAAGATTTAGTAGCGAGCGAATTTGATGCTATAGGGGCGGAGGAAATGCCACGCGAATTGCGTCAAGAAATTGTGAAAAAAACTGATGAGGGCGCGCTTATTAATGTTGAGACGCTGCAAGATCTGATTTATATGACAGCTGTGACGGAAACAAAAATTCTGTCTTCGCAAGAGGCTGCTGATATATTGGTTGAGTTGCGTGAAAAAGCCTTGCTTACATTAGCAGGAAAAATCACAGATACATTAAAAGCGCAATGGGCGACTGGGACGTTAGATTTAAGTGAACGTTTTAGTAAAGGGCAGAAGCAGGCTGTGCTGCAGGCGCTAGAAGCGAGCCAAGCCATGCCGATTATTCGTAATGCTACGCGCGAGGTGCGGGTTAAGCTTAAAAAGCAAACAGTGGCTTCACCAGAGTTTTTGGCCTTGTGGGAAAAGATCAATAAAAAGACCACTTATCGTGCAAAGCTTGATCGCACAGAGTTTGTTGCCAAAGCAGTGGATGCAGTGGAAAAAATGGCGCCAGTTGCGCCCGCGCATTTGGTTTATCAGACAGCAGAGATAGAACTGGATAGTGCTGGTGTGATCTATGAAGAGCAGTTATTAAAGCAGAGTGCGCTTGATTATAGTTTTTGTGCACTGCCGAACATTGTACATTATTTGACCTTAAAGCTGAAATTAACCACAAAGACAATTATTGGTATTTTGACAAAGAGTGGCCGTGAGCATGAGTTTGTAAAAAATCCACAAGCTTTTTTAGAGCGCATAGAAGAAATACTCAATAAAACCCATGTTAATCTTACAATTGATGGCATTAAATATTTAAAGCTGGTCGGGAAAGAATATAGTGTGCAAGAGCTTTTTACCAGTGAAGAGCTTGTGGCAAATTTAGAGCGTACAGCTGTTGTGAGTGAGAAGAGTGTGTATGATCATGTGGTTTATGAAAGCAGTGTGGAGAAAGAGTTTGCACAAAGTCTTGAAAATGATCCTGAAGTCAGATTGTTTTTTAAACTACCAAGAAGTTTTAAAATAGCCACTCCCATTGGTTCTTATACGCCTGATTGGGCAGTTTTTTTAGAGCGAGATGGCGAACAAAAGCTTTACTTTGTGCTGGAGACAAAAGGGGCAAACAGCGAGTTTGATTTGCGACTTAAAGAAATACTGAAGATTAAATGCGGCAAAGCGCATTTTGCTGCACTGCAAACGAGCGTTGCGTTTAACGACCAGCCGGTGATAAATTGGCGTGAATATAAGCGTACTTTGCCCGAAGGGGCGCATGAGTTTCCAAGTGCTGCGGTGGTTGTTACAGAATGATTGGAGCATGAAATACTTAAGGGGGAGGGGAGAAAAGCTTTTTATATCAAAATAATAAATTGATAAAAGGTAGTTATAATGTACACTTCATGTTGAATTTAATTGTTTTCATTTAATACAGGAGGTAAAGTTATGAAAACTAAAGATATGTATAAACCACTGAAAAAAAATTAAACGGGTTGATGTTGCTGCGCTCAAAGTCCGAGCAAGTGAGCAGAAAATGGCTGCTTGAGGCGCTTCTATGAATTGAAGTTTTAAAATATACAAAGCTGGCGGCAAAAAAAGCTGCCAGCTTTATAGCTTTTGGATATATTAATGACGATAGATTATGAAGTTAAAAAGTTGCTCTATGGCTGTGGGGCAATGAGCGGGGTTCGGCTGATTACAGGTTCCTTCCATGCTTTTTTTTTCTTGTCTATGGGCGTTAGTATAGCACAGTTAGCCTTATTACAAATTGTATTTAGCGCGGCTATTTGTATTTTTGAAGTGCCTTGTGGAATTTTAGGAGATAAAATTGGCGTTAAAAAAAATGTTATCTTATCATGTTTCTTTTTTTCGCTCTTCTTCTTTTTATGTATTTACGCGCCTAATCTTTCTGTCTTAATTCCGGCAGAAATTATATATGCTTTAGGCTTTGCTTTATGCTCTGGCGCTGATAGTACATGGATTAAAGGCTTAATCGACGGCGGTGGATACAAGGGTAGTTTGATCTACCACCAAGTAAACGTTTATAAGCGGGAACTGACGGCATTCATGAATATGGTTGCTGGTGCGCTAGGTGTTCTTATTGTTTTGTGTATGGATAATTATCAGTCGGCATATTATTTTTGTTCTTTCGGGTTTCTCGTGCTTGTATTCTTGTTTAGTCGGGTGACGGGGATAGGTATTGCATCCGCTTCGGATAGTCAGTCAATAGACTCGGGTTCTTTGTTGCATGCAACAGAAGCTTTTACTTATTTAGTTACCTCAAAAATCGGATTATATTATATATTGATATGTGGTTTTATTGTTGCTGCATTGCAGCCAATATTTCATTTTTGGCAACCTTTTATTTTGGGACAGACAGGAGTATTAGACAATGCGACAGGAAAGACTAAAATTCTTATTCTTGGCCTGTGCTTTGTGTCTTATACTCTCGTAAAATACTTATTTAATCGCTTTGTAATTAAATATTTTATGCAAAAATATGCTCCTATGGCGATAACTTTGTGCTCACTCGTCCTAAGTGCTGTTGTTATGCTTGCTCTGCTTCTCGTTGCAAACAGTTGGGCTCCTATTATTTTATTCACCGTATTTCACAGTTTTTTTTCTGTTCCTATGACGCAGTTTGAAGCAGAGTTTTTTAAACATATTCAACAAAAGAATGCAAATACGGTTTTATCCATTGTTAGTTTTCTTGCGCGTATTTTTGGTATTTTAGCGCTTGTGCTGATTGGTTGGTTGGCAAATAATGTTTGTATAGAAGCAGCTTTTTGTTTTGCCTTGGTTTGTATATGTTCAATTATCCCGCTTAATTTGGCCTGGCTTTATACTGATAAAAAGTTAATAAAAAACGAAGAGGTCTGAGAGTGAAGATACAGTTGAATAGGGACTTGCCTATGACTTACATAAAGACACAGGAAAAAATAGTGTGTGGGTCATCTTATATGGATTGAGTCGAAATTAATAGCTGTCCATCGTTTTTAGTAGAGATGCTTATCGATTTGAATACACCAAATGATTGTGCTGCTATTAGCCAGAAATATCGCGAACGAGCATATCAAGAGGATATGATATTGATGTGTTGTTAAATGAATACTTCAGATTGGATTCGGAGGTGGACAAAATTATTATTTTTGGAGAGGGCAATCATTCATATGAAGTCTCTATAGTTTTGTGATGTGGACATGGTGCGTATAGTTATAGAATGCTCTCCTAGTGAGTGCTAGATGGTGCTTTTGCGTCCGTAAAACATTGTGCGTTGGTTGTTGAACTAAAGTTTCATAATTTTAGATCGTAGAGCGGTGGGGCATCGAGGTGCCTTATGTATCATAAACGCTCTTTTTTAATTGGTGTATAGGCACAATGGATTGTAAAAATGCTAATGCCTGTGTTTTTTGACAACTTGGTCGGCTTTGTTTTTTTACGTATGTAAGCAGCGAGTAAGCAAAGGTTAGCACAGGTGTATTACTTGCAGTACCAAAAAGTTTGATTAAAAATACTAAAAATGGATATACAAGACGAACAAACGGCTCGCTGAGGATCTTTTATCAATGACTGTAGTTGCTTGGGGGCATAATATTGTACAAAAAAACGCATGGCATAAAGTCCAAAAAACCAATAAAGGTGCATTGCGCTTCTTTTTTAAGAACTGGGCATCTCCTCTTACCTTAATGCGTTCTCATTATGCATCCTTTACACAAGACTTGCGATGGAAAGACTTTACGGAAAAAATCAATGTGTTTTGTTTAAAAGATCCGAGCTTAATATGTCCTTCAATATGGAAGGGTATTTCACAATGTTTGTTGTGATGAAGCAATTGCTCTCTCTTGGCATGCCACTGGCTATTGGGTTTATCTCTCAGATGATGATTTCCTTCACAGATGCAGCGCTTGTAGCGCATTTAGGCGTGCAAGCCTTGAGTGGTACAATGTTAGCTCTGAGTATATTTAGTTTTGTTATGTTGTTTGGGCTAGGTATTATTACCGCGGTTGCACCAAAACTTGCGGAAAGTTTTCGTAGACAAGATAGATATGCATTAAAGGCATGGTTTGATCAAGGAATATGGCTTTCCCTTGTGATTGGAATGATGAGTGCGATCATTTTACTCAACACGAGGAATATTTTGTGTCTTCTCGGCCAAGATGGGACAATTGCCAATATAGCACAGGAATATAATAGTGGCGCTGCTATAGGAGTGGTGTTTTTTTTATCTTTATGTGAATAGCCGGGGATTACTGTCAGCAATTGGTAATCCAAAGCCCTTAACCTGGGTTATGCTTGCGGCTATCCTCGTAAATTTTCTTATCTCTTGGCTGCTTATTTTTGGTATAGGTTCTGCAAGCGGATTAGGTGTCTTTGGTGCAGGAATTGCGAGCAGTTTGATCCGTATTTTAATTGTTATTGCAGCAGCAATAATATTGTCCCGCAATTCTGCTTTTCATTCTTTTCGCTTTAATTATTTGAGACCAAAGTTAGAGATTTCACGAATAATAAAATTGCTGCGAGTAGGGCTACCCATTGGTATACGTATTCTTATTGCGGAGGGTTTTCCTTCTGTTATTGCATTTATGATTACGGCTTATGGGGTCGAATCTTTGGCCGCGCATACGATAGGGATGCGTCTCGATATGCTTATTTCTGTGGTGGCTTTGGGGATTTCCAGCGCAGCTGCGACAATAGCAGCGTGGTATAGAGCAGATAGGAATAATATGGCTCTAAAACAATTGCGTATGAGTGTCACAGTTTTTGCTGTAGCGTATGTCTTGTTTTTATCAGGGATTGTTTATCTCTCTTATGGATTCATCCTTACAACCATCTTTAATATTTCTTCAGAACGCGTTGTTGTTTTCTCTTGGAAGTTGCTTCCGTTCATTTTATTGTCTTTTGCTTTTGGCACTTTAGGAGCTATGCTCAATGGCATACTTGTGGGCTTGCTTGATACGTTTTGGTCAACAATTGTTGTAGCAATAAGTTATTGGGGGTTAGGCCTATTTGGGGGAGCGCTAATGGCGCATTTTTTTGAATATGGCTTTATTGGCTATTGGCTTGGCATGATTGGTGCAAGCTTAATCGTTTCTCTCTTTAATTATATGCGCGTGGGTTATTTAATAAAATGCAATCCTATGGGGGCAGAGTGAGTGTTATAAAAGCGCTTGTAAAGCACTAGCTGTGAAGGCTTAGCTACTCACCATCCATAGAGGCTGTTTTTACTTCTATGGAGATAACAATATAGGTTACAAAACTTTCTTAATATTGAAAAGAAGTGTCTTTGATTTGCGCCTTAAAGAAATGCTGAAGATTAAATGCGGCAAGGCGCATTTTACCGCCTTGAGACTGGTGTGGTGTTTAACGAGGCACCGGTGATGAGTTGGCGCGATTCTAAGCGGGGGATGGTGGTAGAGAGAGTGGGGGGGGCTGTGGTAGGAGTGGGCGGCACGAATGACGCTGTCTTTAGTTGCGTACCGCCAAGCTAATTTTGTGCTTTGCGAAATTCGCCAAGGCTTTTGGACGTACCGCGTTTACCGCGTAATAAAATCTTATGAATATCATGCAGAAGGCGCGCAGAAATGGGGGATTGCGTGTCTAGCTTCCCAATGCCGTAATTAAGTACAGCCACAAATGAGATAGCTCTTCAATATCATCAGTCGCACTGATACTTGTTCTTTATTTTCAAACAATAATAGGTCAGATGGTAACGATAATGTTCTTTCTATCTGAGAAAAGAGTAGCACAGCTTGCGTATATGCACGAGTAAAAGTCAATCAACATTGGTCTGAGGTAAAAACAGCCAATTATTTCTAATACACCTAAGGATTTCATAGCTTGCTCTAACGGTTTATATAAATCCGCCCTTTTAAAAGGTGGATTGGGTGGAAAATTTATTGGGATATAGGCTTTATGAATCTCTCGAACTAAGCTTCCTACTATGCAGGCCCTAAGGCGTGATTGCATATATGGTCACATCTGTTGCTCGTTGTGTAGGCAGAGATCCTAAATTAGGAAAGGAGGGCTGGTCTTTTAATTACAAAGGAAGAATACGGCGCGTAAGTGCAACAAAATGTATTTTGAGGAGCAGTAAAGGGGTGAGGCATTTGATGTCCAGCAGGTGACGGATTAACTGGAGTATAAGTGGGTATTGCTAAGGCGGAGTTTTTGGTTAAGAATTGCACTTCGTACGCTATAAGCTCTCTGCATCCTTCATATAGGCGTTGAGATCATCGCCCAATGCAACGTAAAGGGGCTGTTTTGTCTTTAGCGCTTGTTTGGCTGCTTCTATAGTGCCGCTGGCTCTATCAGCCATTATGGTTATAATTTCCTCGTCCAAAGAACAGATCAATCGATTGCGTAATAGGGTATGTGTGCCTTTTTTGACCGTGTCTTTTTTAAAAAGCAGCTGTTACCTCGTGGCAGGATTGGGTGTGTTTATATGATCAGCCTGCCAAAGAAATGGAAGCGTTATCGCGATAGCCACCAATAGTAGTCCAGCGATAAAGGCGGCAGCAAACTGCAATGATATAAAAGAACCAAGGACGCCGACCAAAAAGCTTCCGACCGGCATTCCAGCATAGCCTATCACCCGAAAAGCAGAATTAGCTCGCCCGAGAAGTTGCTTTGGTGTGAGGCGCTGCCTGAAGGCGGTAACACCAATAAACCATAAGCTTGCTCCAACGCCAGCGATAAAGGTGACGCCCCATACGATGACAGCACTTTTTGAAAAGGCTGGAATCAGCAGCAAGACAACAGTTCCTAAACCGTCAGTGAGAACAGCTAGGCGCACCGGTGCATAGCGTATACGCGGTGCAAATAGGGCACCTGCCATTGTACCAAGCGCGTAGGCTGCAAACATCACGCCATATTGGCTGCTATGTAGGCCCAGATACCGACCGTCGGTAACGAAGAAGATGAACGAGGTTAGGAATGCTCCAAATACCACCGATAGAAAGAATGTGAGTAATGTAAGGGAGGTAAGATGCCGATTTGAAAAAATGAAACGAAAGCCGGCAATGATATAACGGAAAGTGATGTTTTCTTTATCAGGTGTTGGCGATGTTGGAACAGCACGGCGAGAGGTAAAAATCAATGTGATAAAAAGCACGATTAACAGGCTAAGAAATAGCAGTGTACTATGCCCTAAAATGCTGCTTGTTATAACAGGGGCAAGAAAATAGGAGACCCCGAAATCTAAAAACAAGACAATTGAGTAGAAGGTCATCAATCGCTCTCCCTCCATGATAAGTGGTGGAATCGTCATTATATAAGCTTCGGCAGAAACGACGATGAATCCAGCAATGGTTGCATAGAAGAAAATTTGTTCGGCTGGAGCAATCTGTATCATGAGCAGTACGAACAGGACAATATGCAGTAGCATGAAGATGAGGAGAGCTGTGGTGGCAAGTTTTATTTTGTCGCAGCGATCAAGTAAAGCGCCTGCAAGGATGCCGAAAATTGGCCACGCTAATGAGAAGAGACCTTGCGCCCAACTTACTCCGACTACGCCATATCCAGATTGTCTTGCTAATAGCGGGATGGCAGTGCGCAAAGCACCGCTGAGTAAGGCGAGCAGACTAACGGTTAGGCAAAAATAGCGTATGTTCTTGTTGGCAAAAAGCGTGAACATTCTTTTCTCCTTAAGATACCACACAGGTTTCCGCTGTTCCATCAAGTACGGCGGTTGTATTAAGCACGTTTGCGACATAGCCGTCCAAGATATTCCTATCTGCCTGAGGTAGAAGAAAATACATAAGGTTGGAATACCATTGCCAACCACGCTGAGTCAGCTGAAGATCGTTATCACTTTCTACGATGAGACCTGCACCTATGAGCTGTTGTAGGTTATTGTAAACGAAATAGGGGAGTGCGGTCCAGTCAATTCTTTCTTTTTTGGCATAACCGTTATAAGGTAGCCGCATACACAAAGCCTTGGAGGCTTTTTGCTCCGCTGATACCCAATTGTAGTATACTTTGGATTTTCCTTTAAGTTGTATGTCGGTAATGTATCCGCTTCGGCTGGGATTGGCTCGTGTGACGAGTGAGCCCAGAATCGACAGTGCTGACGCCCCAAAGCCAACCACATAATCGTCATGATAACCATGCAAATATTTGTGATAGCGGAAATAATTAGCTGAACTCGTTTTAGCGAGCGTTAGAGGAGTGTTATTGGCAATTTTGATATAGGAATGCCCATTACACGGCGCATAGCCGCAGCTGCGCATAACGATATCGCTAAATAATCGAAGCATTTGTCGATGCTGTAGGCTGGACGGTTTTAGCCCTTTTTGTGCGTAAGATTTATGCAGTTGCGACGTGATAGCCAGATTGTTGATTGCATAGAGGTTGATGGTTTCAGGATGCTTGCTCAAATCGTATAATCGTTCTTCGGCTTGCTGGCTGTGCTGCCATATAGTAGGTCGAAACCGACATGTCCCAATTATCTCTTGTGACCAAGCCACGGTATTGTTGATTTGTTAACGTGTTGAGGTGAGGTTAAACAATGATCGGAAACGCTCAATGAAACTCTGTATACCGAAGCTGATCCGGTTGACGCCGATCTCACGGGCAGCATAAAGTTTATCACGTGTGACGCTCTTCGGTTCGCTTTCCAGTGTAAACTTGGTTAAGGAAGAGAGCTCAAATTCGGCATGCAATACTTTTCCGATGTGTCGGATATTATCTGCGGACAAAAGCGACGGTGTGCTGCCCCCCTATATAGATGCTGCGGATGGGCCCTCTAAGCGAGCGAATGAAATTTCCTTTGGTTCTGATCTCTGTGGTAAGCGCTGACATATAAGATTCGATTTGCTTAACGTGCTTGTAGGCCTCTTTCTGAAAGGGACAGAAGGAACAGATGGTTTTGCAAAAGGGGATATGCAAATAAAGAGAAATGGTACGCGCTTGTGGAATCTGCTGACTTTGCGCTAGTTTATTAAAGTCTAGGTAATCGTAAAATTCATTTGAAATAGTGCGAAATAACGGATATGTGAAGTTGTAAATCGGCTTGAGTTGATCGAACTTCACAAAAGGATGATCCACGAGTTGCATAACTTACCTCCTCCAATTTCTTAATTCGCACTATATTATTGACGGGCGACTGGTGATCCAATCACCCGAGTGTATTACCAAAGATTTTCACGGAACATAATGAATCCTCCTTTTGTAGAAGTTATATGTATTATACATATAACTTCTTATATGAACAGGCGAGCTTGTTTAAGAGGCAATGTAAAGATAAAAATATAAAAGAACTTTCTCTTGCAGCCTTATGGTCTGATATTGTAATTGGTATCCTGTTTTACGTGGTCGGGCTATGAATGCCTAGAGCGAGAAAAAGCAGGGTATTTTAATGGACGGGCGGGGCATCATTGTTATGTTGCTGGGACTTGGAATTTGCATCTGGTTATGAAATATCATTAGCGCAAAAAGATGGTTTTAAAGGTAGAGATATATTTTTAAATATCCATGTAAAACTTCGAGAAGAGATAGAATTATCTATTAGAAAACATATAAATGTCCAGTGTGATAATATTATCGAATTACATGACATCATCGCTCTTGCCCGCCATTTTGACATATTGCCTAAAATTTCATTGAGATTGTGCCATGTACTGGCAAACGGGGGATAGATCGCGTTTTGGTATGACTGCGGCGGAGTCACGTGTCGCATTATCTTTGCTAGAATCCAATAGGATTAGGCTTAATGGGGTGCCTTTGCATGTGGGCTCTAATTTGAATTCGACTGAGTTAATAGTATCCACCTTAACTAAGGCTGGAAAGGATATTTACGCATTGAAGGATCAAAAAAATTTTATCAGTCTAGGCGGGGGATATTCGACTTCCACAGCGTTCTGCGATGCCATGACGATCAATGACGAATACCCTCGTAAAATTTATGAGGCATTATCACAATTGGGTTGTGATTTACATAAGCTTACGGTAATTATTGAATCTAGGCGTATTATATCTGAAGATTATGGTTATTTATTTTCTATAAAAGAGCAGAGTGGTACGAACTTAATTACAATCTGGGCTCTGGGGATGTGTACTCAATCTGCACAGTATCACTAGGTCATAAGTCAAAGTATGTGAAAGCAACTGATACAAAAAAAATTTACGATGGTGGAAGATCGACGATGAAGGACGTTAGTTCAAAGGAAATTGGTCTTATTGTGTTCTCATATCCTGATTTTTTGGTTTTTTAGATATAAATAACACACCTCCTAGTGGGCTGGAGACTATCAAATGTTGGATCACGCATGGCGCAATTAGCAAAAATTCCTATCTATTGGATTTGGTATGCTCTACTGGATTCTCAGCTCTAAATATTGTGTGCGAAGTGCAATGTCAAGCGGTGGAAATTGATATAAGTGCAGAGTTTGTACCATTCGCTCAGAACAAGGTTGATAGCTCTGTTATGCAGGCGATGGTTAAGTTTCATGTCGGAAATGCTGAGCGTATGTCTTATCCTGAAAATACATTTACGCATATTATGGCGGGGTGAGTGTTTGTAAGCACAGCTGTAAAGGCTACTCACCATGCCTAGGGTGTTTACTTCTATGTGGATAACAATAGAGTTACAAAACTTGCTTCATATTAAAAGAAAAGTTTCCTTTCTTTTAATTAAGCATTGCGACAACCAAAAGGAAATTAAATATCTCGCCTTTATTATTCTCACCAATGTTTGCTTATATATGATTATTTGAATCGGAATTAGGTTACGTACAATATGGTATTTCTCGCTGTTTTATATAAGGAGAAGGTTAGCACCGATGTATCGCGTGCAATATCATTTTTTTAACTATGGTGATAGGATAGCTTGTTGAGCGTAAAGTTCTTTTACCTTGATGGATCTTATAGTATTATTCAAAATATCAGTTGATAAATTTTTTTCGTGTCGTTTATGCATGGGCTGATACAATAAGAATAGGACTTGATTGTTTTTAAAGTTGGTATGTTATGGATGTAAAAAATGGTAAACAAACGAAAAGTAAGAATTTTAAACCTGTTTCTCGTTTTCTCAAAAGTTTACGTGGTGTGCACAATTGGGAACAAGTTTCACAATGGCTTGCTTTCCGTAAGGTAGAGGATATTGAATGTATTACGCCTGATCAAGCAGGGGTACCACGGGGCAAGATGATGCTTTCTAAAAAATTTACATCGGAAACATCATTGGCATTGCCTTCAGCAGTTTTTATGGCAACAATTTCAGGGGATTATCCGGAAGATGGTCATGGTTTTGAATATCCTAAAGCAGATGGTGATTTACGCCTTGAGCCTGATCTTTCTACGTTAAGCATTGTTCCATGGGAAGATGCTCCTACGGCACAGGTGATTTGTGATCTTGTGTATCAAAATGGTCAGGTTGTAGATTACACACCACGCAATGTTTTACGAACGGTGGTTCACTTTTACACAAAAATGGGTTTAAGCCCTGTTGTTTCACCAGAAATTGAGTTTTATTTGGTACAAAAAAATCCCGATCCTGATTATCCGTTAGTTCCACCGGTTGGTCGTTCTGGGCGTTCAATTGGTGGTGGACAGGGGTATTCCATTGCTGGTGTGAATGAATTTGATGATTTGATTGATGATATTTATCAATTTTCAGAGGCACAAGGATTGGAAATTGATACCCTCATTCATGAAGAAGGAGCAGGTCAGTTTGAAATTAATTTACGTCATGGTGATCCTATTGAATTAGCGGATCAAGTTTTTATGTTTAAACGAACAATTCGTGAAGCAGCACTAAAACATAATATGTATGCAACTTTTATGGCAAAACCCATTCAAGGGCAGCCGGGTTCTGCTATGCATATTCACCAATCGGTTGTTGATAAGAAAACCGGTATGAATATTTTTACACAGGAAAATGGTGAAGAAAGTATCTGTTTTCGCCATTTTATTGGTGGATTGCAAAAACATATGCCAGGGGTACTTGTGATGCTTGCACCTTATGTGAATTCTTATCGACGCCTTGTCCCTGATAATTCGGCTCCTGTTAATTTGCGATGGGGATATGATAATCGTACTACAGCTTTTCGAGTTCCCCGTTCTGCTCCTCAAGCGCGGCGTGTTGAGAATAGACTTCCTTCATCAGATGCGAATCCTTATTTAGCCCTTGCAGCTTCTTTAGCGTGTGGTCTTATTGGTTTGCAACAAAAAATTGAGCCGGATGAGCCAGCGACAAATAATGTAAACGCTGATAATATTGAGTTGCCGCGTGGACTCATTGAGGCAGTCAATTTGTTTGAACAAGATACAGTGATACGTGCTATTTTAGGGGATGTGTTTGTCAGTACTTATGCTGCAATCAAACGCCAAGAGTTTGAAACTTTTATGGAAGTAATCAGTCCGTGGGAGCGTGAATATCTCCTGCTGAATGTTTAAATTTTATGACGATGATTGATTATAATTCAATTTCTCCAGGAATTTCTTGGTATGAAGATGCTTTAAGAGAACGTCCATCGTATCCTTCTTTTTGTGAAAACAGACAGTGTGATGTGGTCATTATTGGAGGCGGATTTACGGGTCTTTCGGCTGCTTATCATTTAGCCAAAGCTGGAGTAGATGTTGTTTTATTTGAAGCATCACGTTTTGGTGATGGTGCTTCAGGGCGCAATGGTGGACAGCTGGGAACAGGGCAACGGCAATGGGTAGAAACATTAGAAAAAAAGTATGGTTTTGAGCGAAGTAAGGCTCTGTTTGATTTGGCAGAAGAAGCTAAAAGAGATATTTTAGCTTTATGCGCAATGCCTAATTGTCCGTGTGATTTGATAGGAGGACAACTTTCTGTAACTCATAAAAGGCGTGAGCTTCTCTCTTATCAACGGCATATTGAGGCGATGCAGTGTTATGGCTATCACGCGCTTACTTTTATGGATAAGGCTGAAACATTTGAGCGACTTGGATCAACTTTTTATTGTGGTGGTATTTATGATGCGGATACCGGTCATATAAATCCCTTAAAATTGATTATTGGGTTGGCAAAAAGAGCACAAGATGCTGGTGCTAAGCTTTATGAGAAGTCACAGGTAACGACCGTAAGGCGCAAGGGAGCACATTGGAAAGTAATAACAGAAAAAGGCAGTGTAACAGCAGAGCATGTTTTACTTGCAACAAATGGGTATAAACTTGGTCTGGAGCGTTTTATTGAAAAAAATATTGTTTCTATTCGCTCTTATATTGGAGCAACGGACCCATTACCAAAGCATAGTTCAATTCTTATAGGGGGGGAATCGGTTGATGATTCCCGTTTTATGGTTCGCTATTTTCGCAAAAGCATTGATAATCGTCTCTTATTTGGTGGTGTAGAAAGTTATGATAATAAGCATCCTCTAAATTTAGATGAACGTATAAAACGGCAAATTGTTGAAATTTATCCTCAATTACATTCTATCAATTTAAGCCATCGGTGGGGAGCAACGGTTGCCATCACAGTTGAACGCATGCCCTATGTTCGCCAAATTTTTTCAAGGATGACTTATTGTGGTGGTTATTCAGGGCATGGCGTTATGCTGGCTCCTTTCGTGGGAAAATTATACGCAGAATGGTTAACTGGAAAATATGAACGTTTTTCCTATTTCCAAGACTTAAAGATTTCATCTTTTCCGGGGGGAAGAGTTTTGCGTTATCCGCTTATATTTTTAGCAATGCGTTGGTTTTCTTTATTGGATCGCCTTTAATGGAAACATTGCTTGAAATGAAGAAAATTAATGGCTTATTTAGTATCTGTCTGCTTTAATGATGAAAGCTTTTATAAGTGATATGGGATTTCATAATCGAATAGAAAAATAAACAAGTTCATGGTGCGTAAAATTATTCCAGTTTCTTCCTTTGATTGTATTGTTTTTGGTGGCAATGGTGATCTGGCGTTGCGCAAGCTTTTGCCGGCTTTGTATCATTGTCAGTGTGCTGGGCAATTCAGTGAGCCAACACGTATTATTGGGGTTTCGCGCACTTTCTTAAGTCGTGAAGAATATCAAAATTCTATCCGTCTTTCTTTAGAAAAACATATCCATCCAAAAGATCTAAATTCAACAGAACTCAATCGTTTTCTTGCACGTTTAACTTACGTTTCTGTTGATGTTTCCTCAAATCGAGGGTGGGAGGATTTAGCTCTCCTTCTGTCACAAGATTCAGCGGATATTCGAGCTTTTTATTTGGCTGTTGGTTCGTCACTTTTTGCTGATATTGCGATGAAGTTGGAAAAAAATGATTTGGTGACACCACAAACACGGATTATCATTGAAAAACCAATTGGTTGCGATGTAAAAACAGCGGTTTCACTTAATGATGTATTTGCAAGCGCCTTTAATGAAGAGCAGATCTTTCGTATTGATCATTATCTTGGGAAGGAAACTGTTCAAAATTTAATGGCATTGCGGTTTGTTAATACACTTTATGAACCGCTATGGAACTCCAATTATATTGATCATGTTCAAATAACCGTTGCTGAATCTTTAGGGTTAGAAGGGCGTACAGAATATTATGAAAGCACTGGTGCTTTACGCGATATGGTTCAAAACCATATGCTACAATTACTTTGTTTGGTTGCGATGGAAATACCATTTACCAACAGTGCTAATGCTGTGCGTGACGAAAAACTTAAAGTTTTACATTCTTTAACACCGCTTGATGTCCATAATGTAGGGCAGCGTACTGTACGTGGGCAGTATCTTTCTGGTCTATCAAATGGTATATCTGTAGAGTCTTATTTTGATGATTTGGGAAGAGTGAGTAAGAGCGAAACATTTGTAGCCCTTAAGGTTAAGATTGATAACTGGCGTTGGGCTAATACGCCTTTTTATTTACGAACAGGTAAGCGCATGTTCACGAGAATGTCTGAAATTGTTGTGGTTTTTAAACCTATTCCTCATAATATTTTTAATGTGGATTTAGATGAAATTTTTTCTAATCGGCTTGTAATTCGTCTCCAACCTGATGAAGGTGTAAAACAATGGTTGATGATTAAGGATCCAAGTTATGGCGGTATGCGGTTTCGTCACATTCCATTAGACATGAGTTTTGCTTCCGCATTTTCTGAACGTAATCCTGATGCTTATGAACGTTTATTAATGGATGTTATTCGTGGAGATCAAACACTGTTTATGCGTCGTGATGAAGTTGAGGCTGCTTGGCATTGGATTGATCCAATCATTGAGGGGTGGGAAGCAATAAAACAGCCTGTTCACAGTTATAATGCTGGTTCGTGGGGGCCGTCTGCTTCGATGAGCCTCATGGAACGTGATGGGCGTATATGGAACAATTTAGTTTAGAGCAATAAGTATGTATAGAATGAATATTGACCGTTTAGATTTTGAAACCCCTCAGACTTTAGCCTTGGCATTGGCAGATCGAGTAGCCGCAGAGCTTAGTGTATCTGTTCTTGAGCGCAAGAGAGCAGTTTTAGCGGTGTCTGGTGGTAAAACACCAGCATTGTTTTTTCATTATTTGTCAAAAGCGGATATTGATTGGCAAAATATTATTATCACTTTGGTCGATGAACGTTTTGTCCCTACACACGATGAACGTTCAAATGAACATATGGTACGGTGTCATTTGTTACAAAATTTTGCCGAAAAAGCACGTTTTGTAGGGCTTTATCATAAAGCAATTACTGCTGAACTTGCTGCTTTTTCAGCGGCGAGTCGTGTTAATACTTTGCCTAAACCCTTTGATGTTGTTGTTTTAGGAATGGGGCAGGATGGACATACGGCTTCTTTTTTTCCTGATGCTGATCGTTTAAAGCAAGCGCTTGATTTACGAACACAAGCACTTGTTTTACCCCTTCATGCTAAGAGTGCTGTTGAGCCAAGACTCTCACTAACTTTGCCAGTTATTATGCAATCTCGTTGTATTATTCTCCATTTTGAAGGTTTTCAGAAACGCGATTGTTTTGAAGAGGCTTGTCAAGACGGGTCTGAAATAGAAATGCCTATTCGGGCAATTTTGCGTAATTCCCCTCATCTCGTTCAGGTTTATTGGTCGCCTGCAGAAAATGAAATAAGTGAATCAAAATATGCGACACAAGGTGAATAAAAACGTAATCTCTCTCAATGAATGAGGGGCAGCAACAATGAAAGGGGGAGAGAAATATGGCACTTTCCAAGACAATTGCCACAGTTACACGAAGGATTTATGAACGGTCTCAATCAACACGAGAAATTTACTTAGATCGTATTGCAAAAGCACAAGTTCATCGCCCCAAACGAAGTTTTTTAGGATGTGCCAATCAGGCGCATGGCTTTGCTGCTTGTGGTGCAATAGATAAAGAGCGTTTGAAGGGAAATATTGTTGGGAATATTGGCATTATCACGGCATATAACGATATACTTTCAGCGCATCAACCTTTTGAAAAATTTCCTCACTTAATTAAAGAGTCGGCCCGTATGGTTGGTGGTGTTGCACAGGTTGCAGGTGGTGTTCCCGCGATGTGCGATGGTGTTACGCAGGGAAATGCGGGGATGGAGCTTTCCCTTTTTTCGCGTGAAGTAATTGCAATGGCGACAGCTATAAGCTTATCACACGATGTCTTTGATGCAGCATTGTATCTTGGGGTGTGTGATAAAATTGTGCCAGGTTTATTGATTGGTGCACTAACATTTGGTCATTTACCAGGAATTTTTATAGCAGCTGGTCCCATGACGAGTGGTCAAGATAATGATGAAAAAGCGAAGATACGTCAACTTTACGCGGAAAATAAAATAGATCGCCAAACACTTCTAGCATCAGAAGCACGTTCTTATCATGGGCCAGGAACATGTACATTTTATGGAACAGCTAACTCTAATCAGGTGATACTGGAGATGATGGGGCTTCATATGCCTGGAGCTTCTTTTATTAATGCTAATACACCGTTGCGTGATGCTTTAACAAAAGAAGCTACGAAACGTGTACTTGAAATGACAGATCTTGGTGATCATTATAGTCCACTTGGTAGGATCATTGATGAGCGTTCTTTTGTGAATGCCATTGTAGGATTAAATGCAACAGGAGGTTCTACCAATCATGCGATTCATTTGATTGCTATGGCTGCTGTTTGCGGTATTAAATTGACATGGCATGATATTGCAGAAATTTCATCCGTTGTGCCTCTTTTAGCGCGCATTTATCCTAACGGTTTAGCAGATATTAATCATTTTTATGCTGCGGGGGGAATGGGATTTATTATTCGCGAGTTTATCGAGGCAGGCTTGGTCCATGAAGATGTTTCTACGGTTTTTGGTAAAGATCTCAATGCTTATGCAATTGAAGCAAAGCTTTCTGCTGATGGTCATGTGGTGCGTGAAGCGGCTCTTAAGAAAAGTGGTGATCATAAGGTGTTAGCAGGGTGGAGAAAGCCATTTCAGTCTGATGGTGGTCTTCGTGTTTTATCAGGAGATTTGGGAACAGCTATTATAAAAGTTTCCTCTGTTAAACCAGAGTATTGGCAGATTAAAGCACCAGTCTTTGTTTTTAATGATCAAGAGGAACTACAAAAATCTTTTAAATCTGGAGTGTTGCATAATAAAGACTTTATCGCTGTCATTCGCTATCAAGGACCAAAAGCCAATGGTATGCCAGAGCTTCATAAATTAACGACCATTTTAGGCGTTTTACAAGATCGCGGTCAAAAGGTAGCATTGATAACCGATGGGCGTATGTCAGGGGCGTCAGGAAAAATTCCTGCTGCCCTCCATGTGACACCAGAAGCAGTGGATAATGGCCCCATTGCACGTTTGCAGGATGGTGATATTGTTTTTCTTGATGCTCATGAGGGTAAATTAACTCTTTTGGAGGATTTAGCAAAATTTAACGCGCGACAAATCATACCTCCAGATCTTTCAAAAAACGAACATGGTGTTGGACGCGAACTTTTTCATGTTTTTCGTCAATCCGTTAATCGTGCAGATCAAGGGGCATCTGTTTTTATGACATGAAAAGTGCAAAAATAATAAGCTGAATCATATACAATGAAACCATATACAAGGAATTGTTACAATTCTTAGAATTTTGGTATAGGCAGATTGTGTGATCGCGCAGCAGCTTTGAGTGTATTAACCATAAGCATGGCAATTGTCATTGGTCCAACGCCTCCTGGAACAGGGGTGATCGCAGCAGCTTTTTCTTTTACGTTTTCAAAATCGACATCACCAACAAGACGTGTTTTCCCTATACCTTTTTCTGGTGCAGCAACGCGGTTAATACCGACATCAATAACAATTGCACCATCTTTTATCCAGTCTTTTTTAATCATTTGTGGACGGCCTACAGCTGCTACTAGAATATCAGCGCTTCGACACACATCATCAAGGTCACGGGTACGACTATGGGCAATTGTCACAGTAGCATTTGCTGCTGTTAAAAGGGCAGCCATAGGTTTTCCAACAATATTAGAGCGTCCAACAACGACAGCATCAAGTCCAGATAAATCTTGCCCACAATGTTGTTCAATCATCATCATGGCACCAGCTGGAGTGCAGGGAATAATTGCATCTTCAAGTGCATTTGCCGCGAGTTTTCCTACATTAATATAATGAAAACCATCAACATCTTTTTGGAAAGCAACGGCTTGTGTTATGCGATTTGTATTCATATGAGCAGGGAGAGGCAGCTGTACCAAAATACCATGAATTTTGGGATCAGAATTTAATGTTGCAATAAGTTGAAGGAGTTCTTTTTCTTGTGTTTCTTTGGAAACGGCATGTTTGATTGAAAGAAACCCACATTCTTCGGCTTTTTTATTTTTTGAGGCGACATATACTTGACTTGCAGGATCATCTCCAACGATAATAACAGCGATACTAGGTTGTATATTATAGTGATGGCGGAGCTTTGCTGTTTCGGCCTTAACTTTCACAATAATCTCTTCAGCAAGTTTTTTTCCGTCGATAATATTATTCATTCAGAGATCCTTTCGGTAAGGCTGTTTGTTTTTTTTGTAAAGCATTTTCTAATAATACGATAGAGTTTTATAGCAATATTCATATGAGAACAGTAAGAATGGTTTTATAATGTTGTGGATTTATAGTTTTGAAGACTTTTAAATAATTGCTTTATAAAGAAGCAGCAACATTGCTGTTTGAATAAATTTTGGATAAAGAACAAAAATAATGAAGATACAAAGTGGATATAGTGAATTATAGGGTTATAAAAACTTTTTATGATCATTTAAGTTTGTTTTTAATCTGTTATAGGGGGATAAGTATTAAGTATAGAGGGATATTGTGCGCATCAGAATAATAAAACTTTTGAGCGGAATTTTTATTACAATTATCTTTTTATTGGGAGTGGGGATTCTCGTTTTACCTTATCTTATCTCTACAGATGCGATTCGTATTCGTTTAGCGCAGGATTTGAGTGCATGGACGGGTTACAATGTGCAATTGCGTGATCCACCGCGATTACATCTTTTTCCTTATCCTAAAGCATTTCTTTCTGGCGTTACTTTAACATCAAAAATGGATGATGTTGCGCCATTAATGGAAGCTGAATCAATAGAAGTTGATCTTTCTGTCGTCGATCTTCTTTGGGGACATATTTCTTTTTCAGAGACGCGGATTATGCGTCCTCAATTTGTTATGGAAAAGCCTGTTAAAACAATAGCAGATTTTTTTGATCGGTTTTCTCGCTCACAAGGTGCATTAGGGGTGGCAATACGTAATACGCGTGAAATATTAAAACATAATCCTGAGCATCCAGAGATAGAGCAACTTTTAAAACAACCTTTTGGGCGGATTGTCATTAAAAATGGTGTTCTTGTGTATCACGATAGTTTTTCAGGAGCAGCAGAAAAAATAACAGGATTAAATGCAACTTTAGATTGTCCTAAATCAACTCAGGAAGTACGGTTACGCGCAGATGCGCGTTGGCGTGGAGAATTTACAAAGTTATCAATTGATGCTTCTCAAGCATTGTTGCTTCTTGCAGGAGGCAAAAGTCATATTAGGGCAAGTCTCAATTCTGTACGTGGGGGAATAACTTTTACAGGAAAGGCTCGGTTATCTGAATATTATATTTTTGACGGAAAAGTATCGATGCGTTCTCCTGAATGGAATCAGACATTGTCTTGGGTTGGTGGAAATCAGTTTTGGGGACATAAATTAAAAATACCCATTGTATGGGAATCTCATTTTTTAGCGCAGCCAATGCATATCCAAATGAACAATGTTACATTTACGATGGGAAAAGCCAATGCGCGAGGAGCTTTAAAACTCGATTTTCAAGATTATGTACCAAATGTCATGGGCTCTTTAGCTTTTGATAACCTAGACCTTAGCCTCTTGAGTTCAATATTTTTTTCAGGCAAAAAGAAAAATGCCTGCTTTGACATGAGAACTTTTGATCGTATTGGCGTGGATATACGACTTTCTGCGCCACAAGCTAAAATAGGAAATATTTCACTCACAAATTTAGCTGCTGCAATACAAATAAGAGATGGGCATGGTATTTTTGATCTTGGACATGCTAATATTTTTGGTGGATCCGTGCAAAGTAATATTGAAGTTACGTCAGCTGGACGGAGAGTGCGTATTGGAGGAAATATTTCAGGCGCTTCTATTGATATGCAGGAGACTTTAGAAACCTTGGGATTTATTCCATTTATACAAAGCAAAACGAATTTTACTGCAACGGTACGAACACTTGCTGATTCTTGGCCAGAAATTTTCACGAAAATGCAGGGTGAATTAACACTGAAGATGTCTTCTGGTCGGCTATTAGGGTATGATCTGAATGAATTACAAACAAGACTTTCAAATAAACAACAATTTCTTTTAATGAATAATGATACTTTTTCAACAACATTTGATCACTGGGATATTCAGACAAGCTTTTCAGAAGGTATGATGAAGGTGACAGAGTCATTAATGCGTACAGCAGACTTGAGCTTATCCATTCAAGGAACCATTGCAGCTGCTATTGCGCAAGGGAAGCAAAATGAACTGATATTACAGGCACAACTAGACAAAAACTATAGATCAGAAACTTTATGTAAAGACGTCCAATGTCTTGCTAATAGCCTTGCATGGCCTTTTACATTTTCTCTAAGCTCTAAAGGACAAAATCATGGTAATTTTTGGGTTACAAAAGACATTGACGCAGATTGAGTATCGTTTTTCATCTGTATAATATTCTATCCTATAATGGTAATTCGTTTTTTTGCAACTTAAAATTGTCTTTTAAATTTAAATCAGAACTCCCATTATCGAAAGATTTTCTCATTTTAAGTCCATTCGTCGTGAAGCAGTAAAAACCGTCCTCTCCGTCATAATAAGTGTGGTTGATATAGATAAATGACTGAAGAGAAGAATAAAAATCCTTCTTATGGAATCTCTCAAATACAAGAGATTCATAATATTGATGCAAATCTTAGAAAAGTTGCTAAAAAACATTAAAATTTTAAGGAGGATGTTGGCCAGTGCTTATTGAATCGCAGAAGAAATACCATAGCCATCTTTGGTAATTGTATGCTTCCCGTCTGCTCCAACAGAACCAATTCCCACTGTAATCAAAATAAAGGCTAAGAGGGTTGTAATCGTAATAATTGTAGCTTTTTTAGCAGACATATTTTTCCTCCACGGATGCATCAATGACTGAATGCAAAGATGAATGGTGCATTATTTAAACTTTTATGAAAGCAGAATCACTTAAGGATCTATAAGTTCCTATCATTATCTCATAAAGCTAAAAAAACTCTCCAATTCTTTAATATATTATAGTTCTATAGATATAATTTTTTCTTTTTGCTATATATTTTTCTTCATTTTCTCGATGACGATAGTGAGCTTTGGCAAAATTTTTATGCGCATAAATTATAAACTTAAAAGATTATTTATCAGACAGACATTAGCTTTGAATGAAGAAATAAAGATAGAGGGGGCACAAGCTTCTTATCTTGTGCATGTTTTGCGTATGAAAGAAGGAGCAGAAATTTTACTTTTTAATGGACAGGATGGTGAGTGGCTTGCTAAACTTAGCGCTATTAAGAAGAAACTTGTTGTGGTTCAGCTTATCCATCAAGAAAGATTACAAACGACGCATTCCAATCTTATTTATTGCTTTTCTCCACTCAAAAACGCGCGGTTGGATTATATGGTGCAGAAAGCTGTTGAAATGGGGGTATCGATTTTGCAGCCTGTTATGACGCATCATACGCAGGTTACGCGTATCAATATGGCGCGTATGGAAGCCAATGTTATTGAAGCTTCTGAACAGTGTGGAATTTTATCTCTTCCTGAATGCGTCTCTGCTCTATCATTAGCAGAACTTTTAGCACGGTGGGATAAGACACAGCCTTTATTCTTTTGTGATGAAGAGCATAAATCGCATAATCCATTAGCTTCTTTTAAAAAACGTGACGTTACAACACCTGGTATTCTTATTGGACCGGAAGGTGGCTTTAGTGAAGAAGAGCGGAGCTTTTTAAAAAAAAATCCTTTTGTGGTTCCAATATCATTAGGTCCGCGTATTTTACGCGCTGACACTGCCGCTGTTGCTGCTTTGGCTCTTCTTAATGCTACCGTGGGGGATTGGGCAATGGATTGAGAAATCTGTAAAATCATTCTAAACAATTCATTTAAGATGATGATACCAATTATAGGATACGATGAGTTATGGCGCTTGATATAACTGATGAAAGTGAAATTTATAACTTAGATTCTTTGGTTAGCTATTTCCAAGGGGGGTATAAAGCAGAAGATGATTGGCGCATTGGTACAGAACATGAAAAATTTCCGTTTTATAGAGATGGTTTTCACCCTGTTCCTTATGAAGGAGAGAGGGGAATCCGAGCGCTTTTAGAGAGGATGCAAAGCGCCTTAGGATGGAAACCTATTTTAGATGAAGAGAATATTATTGGGCTCGTAGGATCAGTTGATCAGGGAGCCATTTCTTTGGAACCTGGGGGGCAATTTGAATTATCTGGTGCACCATTAAAATCAGTAGGCCATACATATTACGAGTTGATGGAGCATTTAACTCTTCTCAAAAAAATTGCAGAACCATTGGGTATAGGTTTTCTAGGTCTTGGAGCTAGTCCAAAGTGGACTTTAGCTGAAACGCCGCGAATGCCTAAATCACGTTATCAGATTATGACTGATTATATGCCTAAAGTGGGGTATAATGGTCTTAATATGATGTATCGCACATCAACAGTTCAGGTTAATCTTGATTTTTCATCTGAAAGTGATATGCGGCGAAAAATGCAAGTGTCCATGAAGCTACAGTCCATTGCAACAGCATTATTTGCAAGTTCACCTTTTACAGAAGGGCGCCCAAATGGCTTTTTGTCGTGGCGTTCTGAAATTTGGCGTAATACGGATAATCAGAGGACAGGCGTTCTTCCCTTTATATTTTCTGAGCGTTTTGGTTTTGTTGATTATGTTGAATGGGCCCTTGATGTTCCAATGTATTTTGTTGTGCGTGATGGTCGTTACTATGATTGTACACACATAACGTTTCGTCAGTTTATGAATGGAGCATTAAAAGGACAAGTTGCAAATTCAATTCCAAACATGGGAGATTGGATTAATCACTTATCAACGTTATTTCCTGAAGTCCGCTTAAAAAGATTTTTAGAAATGAGGGGAGCTGATTGCGGTTCTTGGAAGCGCATTTGTGCGTTGTCGGCTTTTTGGGTTGGGCTTCTTTATGATAGGGAAGCACTTAATGAGGCAGAGGCTTTGACAAAAGATTGGTGTTTTGAAGAAGTTTTAGAGTTGCGCCAACGCGTTCCTAAAGAAGGGTTAAGAACTCCTTTTCGTCAAACTATTCTTTTAGAGTTAGCACGTCAATCTCTCGCTATTGCTCGCAAAGGCTTAAAAAATCGCAAACAGTATGATACGAATGGTTTTGATGAAACAAATTTTCTTAATCCTCTAGAAGAGGTTGTTGTAATGGGACAAACAGATGCTGAAAAATTTTTGTCCCATTACTATTCTATTTGGAATGAGTCGGTAGAACCTTTATTTTTAGAATGTGCCTATTAAATTTGAAGCAAAGATACTTCCTGCTTTTTTAAAAATGCATATAACCGTGGTGGTTCATTCACTCATTTGCTCTAGAGAGCATATCCTACCTTGCTTTTAACATTTTTCATAACGGAAAGGATACAATACAAAAATCTCTTGGGCAGTGTGATTTTATACCCAATAATATCACGATATTTCCGTAATCGTAATGTTGTCCCTTTGTACTAAAGATAGTTCATAAGAGATAAAGCTTATTATCAAACATTTTTTATTCACTTGGCTCATCTACTTATGAATAGGTCTGAAAATAATATTTTTCACTTTTAAAAGGGATAAAAAAATATAATTTGCGGTTAATAGTCAATTATTATAATTCAATATACGATGCTTATATGAAAGAGCATTTTATTATACAAAAATTATGATATCAATCTTTCAGTGCGCTAAAAAGACAGTAGAAAAAATACCGATAGATCTATGTATGTATAACTCAAGCTTATTTTTATAGAAAAAAGAAATATATTATATAAATAGATAGAAATAAAGATGATAATATATAGAATGAATGTGTTAATTACATCATTAAATATTAATAAATAAAAATATTATCTTCATAGGGTTATATGAAATTATAAGCTATTCATAGATAAGAAATAACTATTTGTATGCAAAGGGGTTATTATATTAAAATACTATTATTCTTGATAAAGATGAAAGAGATAAAGAGATTGAGCTTGTAACGAATGAGTGTTTGAATACGCATAAAAATTCAAAAAAGAACAACATTTCTATAGCAGAATAATTTTTATCAGTATGAGCGCAATTTATTATAGACGATTAATTATCCCCCATATATTGTAAATTTACTTTAAAGCTTCTTTTAATGCTTTATAACTGTACTATTCATAAAATTTATAATATTTGTAGGCTTAAAGCCTCTCATTTTAATCATATACCCTCAGTCTTTTCCATTGTTTTCATTATCTAGAAATTTGTAACCGCCTTTGTTATGCTCTCACTAGGATAAGCAGCTTTAAAGTGCATCCGTAATGGCATCACGCCTCTGTAAACCAGCTGTTGTGTTTTCTTCTGTAGAATTTGTAAATAAAAGGGACTGTTTCTCATCACGATCAGTTACAGAGATTCAACGTTTTTATAAAGATACCGTGGAAAGCATTGACCTGTATCTATTGCATCTAGATTAGGTAAATTCTTAGCTATCAACACAGAAAAAACGCTTCGTGCTCCTATGCCTATAATTTGTATTACTCTATTTTCTACTACTGGCACCATAGGGAATATATGTGGTATCTGATAAACTCCATCATTGAAGATACAACTATAATAAAGCCATTGTCGTGTAAAAGGGCGATACGAACTTTGCGTGAGGCATGCCTCTTCAAATTCAAAAACCTTCCTCTTATTAGTCCTTGCTTAACATTATAACTCCAACTTATCTTTTTTTGTATCTAAAATGACAAAATTATCTACAGCACGTGCACGTGTTGTTCGATCAGCATATGAATAGGTATCGTTAAAAGTTTTACTGCGCTATTATAAAAAGCAATCATATTATTTATATTTGCTGCTCAAGCTCCGCCCTTCAATGTTTCGACAACTCTTGCATTAAGACGTTTCATAAGAGGTATTTCTACTCCTTTCTTATACATTTTTATCCACATATCTGCCCTGCTTGTGACGTGCAAGCAAATGATTTTGATTGATTCAAGATAAACAGGTTTGAAATGAGAGAATCTTATGTGATTCGGGACTCTCATTTAATATGCAAACAGTAAATTATGACTATAAATCAACATGTTGTCTTTAAAAACCTTTTTATGACTATAAAAAGAATTTTGAAAAATAAAAAAGCTTTCATTGAGAGCAAAGAAAGAATGTATAAAAGGTATTTTCAATAAAATAATTATACTTGAAGTGCTGATCAAAGCTATTGAGAGTGCAGTCCATAAAATGAGCAGAAGTAGCTTGTTGGTGTATTTTCTAGAAAAATCATGAATGTTCGATTGTTAATTCATCTTTTCTTGGAAAGCTCGCTTCAGTTCAAATAGCAAAAGAGAGTGGTAAGGACATTTATAGGATAAGATACGCTGGAATTATTCAGTATTAAGATGCAATGAATGTTGTTTATATTTTTCTTATTTAACTATTTTATAAGAGCATAAATTTAAAGAATAAGAAAATAATTTTATTTATTTTCTTTAAACAGTTATTAGTAGATAAAAAATTCTCTTTTAATCTATAAATTAAAAAAATAATGATTTTGTAAAAGCCTTGTAAGCTTTATAGGTTAATTTTAAATATCATGCGTTGATTTTGAGTTATGCAGATTATTTATGTCAACCATAATAATAGTGAGCATAAACAATGACATTTAATTTTTTCGTCAATTTATTTCTATTTGTTATTTTTTTATTATTGGTTTCTCAAAGTAAGAAAATGCAATGGAGTCTTTCACTACGTGTTATGCTATGGCTTATCCTTGGCTTGATTTTTGGAAGTGTTTTGCAGTTTATTTATGGAGAGGGTGAAAGCACTTTATTGAAATCCGTTGAATGGTTTAACATTGTCGGTGAAGGCTATATTTTATTGTTGCAAATGATTGTTATGCCACTGGTTTTTATTTCTATCGTTTCAGCAGTTGCTCATTTACATTCTGTTTATGCTGTTGGAAAGATGAGTATAATAACAATTTCAATATTGCTTTTTACAACGGCTCTTTCAGCATTGGTTGGTGTGCTTGTGGTTAATTTTTTTGGATTAACAACCGAGGGTTTGGTGCATGAAGGGCAAAATGTTTCTGCTCTTCTTGAAGGTCATATTTCTAAACTTGGAGATATGAATATACCAAAGATGATTTTGTCTATGATTCCTAAAAATCCATTTGCTGAGTTGAGTGGAGCTAAACGTACGTCAATTATCAGTGTTGTTATTTTTGCGTCATTTTTAGGTGCATCGGTTCTTCTTTTAAAGAAAGATGAGCCAGAAAAAGGAGAAAAAGCGCTTTTATTTATTCAAGTGGCACAAGCTTGGATTATGCGGTTAGTCCGTATTGTGATTGCTTTGACGCCTTATGGTATTTTTGCACTTATGACGAAAGTAGGAGCAATATCGCGTATTGCAGATATTTTAAATTTACTGGTTTTTATTATTGCTTCTTATGTCGGTATTATTTTAATTTTTGGAATTCATGGTGTATTGCTTGGTATTTCTGGGATTAATCCCTTTCGTTTTTTCAAAAAGGTTTTACCAGTTTTAACATTTGCTTTTAGCAGTCGTTCAAGTGCTGCAAGTATTCCTTTGAATATTGAAGCGCAAACACAGTGGATAGGTGTACCACAATCCATTGCGAGTTTTGCAGCTTCTTTTGGGGCAACAATTGGACAAAATGGTTGTGCTGGTCTTTATCCAGCGATGCTTGCGACCATGATTGCACCCTCTATGGGTATTAATCCTCTTGATCCTACTTGGAGTGCTACGCTTATTGGTGTTGTAACATTGAGTTCTATTGGTGTTGCTGGTGTGGGGGGAGGTGCTATTTTCGCTGCATTGATTGTGTTACCAATTATGGGGCTTCCTGTTACTTTGGTTGCTGTACTTATCTCTATTGAACCGCTAATTGATATGGGACGGACTGCTCTAAACGTGAGCGATTCAATGATAGCTGGAACGGTCACTAGTCAAATATTACGGACAACAGATAAAAGTATTTTTAAAAAATAATTTTAGGTTATATTTTTTTGGGCTGTAAAACATCTGTAAGAGATATTTGCGCTGAACCAGGTTGTAGGGGTTTTTGTTGGTTGGGATGAGGAGCCCAACCAGAGAGCCAGATGAAAGAAAAATGTGCACGAATACGTCCATCAGGATCACTAAATTGTTGTGCATAGATTTCAGCTGCGCGGAGAAAAAAACGTTTGGAGACAGGGCGTCGTGAACGATTGATGAGTGCATTTTGCATTCCCATAGCTTTAAGATCGTGCATAAGGTCAAACATTGTATTATAACGTATTGTGATATCTTCAACGTCTGCTACAGGCAGGGCAAAGCCAACACGCTGTAAAAGAGCGCCTGCATCACGAATGTCGGCAAAAGGGTAGATCCTAGGGCTTGCTCCACCATAAATTTCACTTTCAGCTTGCAGCAGGCTTTCCCGCAATTCTCTTAATGTACCAGCTCCTGCCATAACAGCAAGAAATAAGCCATCTGGTTTAAGGGTATTTTTTATCTGGCTTAGAACACCAGGGGTATCATTGGTCAATTGTAATGAAAGAAGTGAAACAATAAGGTCACAGTAACTTTGAGGTAAATCAAGAAATTCTCGATGACGTAAATAGAATTTTTTATCATGGCTTTGATAAAGCGTATCGGTTTCAATGCGTTCTATGGAACAAACTTTTCCAGATTTCATTAAAGCTTGCGCAGCAAGGTCTGTATGGCTGTGTAAATCAAGAGCTAATGTAAAGAGGCGATCAACAGTGCTAAGGCGTTTATAGAGATCTTCTGCCATGTGAGAGAGTAAAAAGTCACATCCTTTTTTTGCTTTTTGAAAGGCACGTTTTCGGAATTGTTCAATGCGGTTATGATCAAAAATTAAAGGATGCGACATATTGTGGAACACTTTCGATCTATGAAAGAATATATTTTGAAAAGGTTCATTATTTGTGCAAGCTCTGTCAAGTTTATAATATGAAAGAAAATAAATTTATAGAAGGTAAGAGTTTTTAAAGGAATTAAAATTATAAATTGAGGAAATACAAAGGAACTTTTGTTCTGAGGGAAACTTGTAAAAGCCTAAATTTATAATGTTGTATTTTCGAGAAGCGGCGTTAAATAGTGGGGATATACTAAGTAAGTTCGTTGAACGCTTGAAAACGATGCTTTATCCACCAATTTGTCCTGGATGTAAGCAAAATGTTTCTACTTATGGTACGATTTGCTCCGAATGTTGGAAAGACCTTCAATTTATCACGAAACCTTATTGTCCTGTTATGGGGACTCCTTTTGTTTGTGATATGGGGGATGGTTTTCTTAGTGGTGAAGCACTCCGTAATACTCATCCTTTTTCACGTGTTCGCTCAGTCATTGTTCATAAAGGGCTTGCACGAACTTTAGTAACGCGCTTAAAATATGGTGATCATATAGAATTGGCATCATTTATGGCCAATTGGATGATGTTTGCTGGACGCGAGGTTATTGATGATTGTGATGTTATTATTCCCATTCCATTGCATTTTCGTCGTTTTTGGGAGAGGCGTTATAATCAATCTGCTGAGCTTGCACGTTACATTGCAGCATCACAAAAAAAGCTTTTAAAACCGAGTTGGCTTGTTCGTTGTCGGCATACCCGTCCGCAGGTTAGTCTTTCTTCAAGAGAGAGAAAACTTAACGTAAAAAATGCTTTTAAGGTTTCGCATAAAGTTAAAAAATATCTCAAAGGATGTTCTGTTTTGCTGATTGATGATGTATTTACAACGGGTGCAACAGTTACAGCAGCTGCTGCTGCATTAAAAGATGCAGGTGCACGACAGGTTGATGTGCTAACATTTTCGCGTGTTCTCAAAGAAGATTCTATTTTTCCCTCTTCTTAAGAGGAATTTAAAATGAATATTATTAAAAAATATTGGAGGATAATACTATGAAAGAGATAATAATTTATACACGCCCTAACTGTCCTTATTGTACAAAAGCACGTGATTTTCTTAATAAAAAAGGCGTAAAGTATACAGATATTGATGCTTCCACATCCCTTCGCCAAGAAATGGTACAGCGTGCAAATGGACGTAATACATTTCCACAAATTTTCATAGGTGATTATCACGTTGGCGGTTGTGATGATCTTTATGCTTTAGAGGCTGAGGGAAAGCTGAATTCTTTATTACAAGGCATATAATATTTGTAAATTACATATCCTTACGACCTTTTTGCGAGAAGGAGATAGTTAACACCCATGTCTTTTGAGCGATTCCAGCTGTCGTTTAAAGGGTTATAAGTAATACCTATCTCATCAATGACAGTCAGAGCGTTTTTTGATAAGAAATTTTTAAGTTCTAGAGGTTTTAGGAATTTTTTATAATCGTGGGTTCCTTTAGGAAGCCAACGTAGAATATATTCAGCGCCTACAATAGCAAGCCCCCATGCTTTCCATGTGCGGTTGAGTGTTGAGACAAACATCAACCCTTGTGGTTTCAACATTTTTGCTGTAGCTGCTATGAAGAGATTAACGTCAGCGACATGTTCAACAACTTCCATATTAAGGATAATATCAAATTTTTCTCCTTCATTGGCAAGTACTTCTGCTGTCGTCGTGCGGTAATCAATGGAAAGGTCATTTTGAGCAGCATGGGTTTTTGCGACTTCAATATTTGTTTGTGCAGCATCAACGCCTACAACCATAGCACCAAGACGTGCCATTGGTTCAGATAACAAGCCTCCTCCACAGCCAATATCAAGAATTTTAAAATTGTGAAAGGGCGTAAGTGAAGAAGGGTCACGATTAAACTCTAAACAGATTTTTTCTCTGATGTAAGCAAGGCGTGTTGGGTTAAATTGGTGAAGAGGTCGAAATTTTCCTTGTGGATTCCACCATTCTGTAGCAATACGTGAAAAGTGATCAATTTCACTTTGATCAATAGTTGTTTGTGTTTCATCGATCATGTTGCCTTCCTTTTATTTTTAATGATCAGGTCAAGTAGATTTTATACAAAGTCAAGAGAAATTAATATAATCATAATGAAACTTGCACAAATGATAGATATTCGCTATGTCGAGAAAATGGTTAGTTGATACAGCATCTAATTCTCATTACTGTTTGAGATAAGAGATGTAAAGGTAAGAGTGTTATTAATGGCGCGCATTGTCATGAAATTTGGTGGAACATCTGTAGCAAACATTGAATGTATTCATAATGTTGCACGGCATGTCAAAAGAGAGGTTGATGCAGGCAATGAGGTTGCCGTTGTCGTATCTGCGATGGCTGGTAAAACAAATGAACTTGTTCAGTGGACGAGTGATGCTTCCTCCATGCATAGAGATGCTCGTGAATATGATGTTGTGGTTGCTTCTGGTGAACAGGTTACTTCAGGATTGTTGGCTTTGACACTTCAAGAAATGGGGGTGAATGCACGTTCATGGCTTGGTTGGCAAATTCCTATTCATACAGACAATGCGCATGGCCGTGCACGTATTACTAATATTGATGGATCTTTTTTAATCGAGTGTTTTCAGGAAGGTCAGGTTGCCGTTATTGCTGGTTTTCAGGGGTTAGCTCCGGATAACCGGATTTCTACCTTAGGGCGTGGGGGATCAGATACAAGTGCTGTTGCTATAGCCGCTGCTGTACAAGCTGATCGCTGTGATATTTATACGGATGTGGATGGTGTTTATACAACGGATCCACGTATAGAACCGAAAGCGCGTCGTTTACCAAAAGTAGCTTTTGAAGAAATGCTAGAAATGGCTTCTCTTGGTGCAAAGGTTTTACAGGTTCGTTCTGTTGAATTAGCAATGGTTCATAAGGTTCGTACCTTTGTGCGTTCAAGTTTTGAGGATCCTGATGCGTTAGGCATGGAGGATTCAATGAGTTCTTCTGGAACACTTATTTGCGATGAGGATGAAATTGTGGAACAACAAAATGTTACTGGTATTGCTTTTGCCAAAGATGAAGCACAAATTTCCCTTCGTCGGCTTGCCGATCGTCCAGGGATTTCGGCAGCAATTTTTGGTCCCTTGGCTGAAGAACGCATTAATGTTGATATGATTGTACAAAATATTTCTGAAGATGGCTCAAAAACTGATATGACTTTTACTGTACCATCATCAGATGTAGAAAAAGCCGTTACACTTCTTGAGAAGAATCGCAAAGAAATTGGATTTGATGTTCTCCAATTTGAAGGCGATCTCGCCAAGGTATCTGTGATTGGTATTGGAATGCGTAGCCATGCAGGTGTTGCCGCTACAGCATTTAAGGCTTTGGCTGAAAAGGGTATTAACATTCAAGCAATTACGACTTCAGAAATTAAAATTTCTATTTTGATTGATAGTGCTTACACTGAACTTGCGGTTAGAACATTACATGCTGTTTATGCTCTTGATAAGGGATAAGTATTTTTTAGTTTCAATAACATAAAGCTTTAATATATGTTAATAATTTTTGTTAAGAACAATTTATATTTTTAACTTAAATAGAATATTTAATACAGCAAAACTCTCTCATTTTAAACTTGTTCATGATGAATTTAAAAATGGTCACTTATACATTACAAGAGAAAGATGTTTGGGTAAAAAACTGTTTAAGAAGGGATAAAAAATATGCCGTCTATAAACGTTTTAGAGCCTATAGAGAGGGATGGAGAAGTCTTTACGATAAGCCTTAATGGAATAAGGAGCAGTGCACAGTGTTTATTCAAAAGATGCATGTTGCATGAGGGACAGCCCCGTCAATACAGATTTAATATTATAAATCTTAGAGAAATTAGAGCTCATTAGATTAGTGATGGAATTACCAAAAGTAAAATTGATGATGTATTTTCTATAGATGTTTAGTTTATCTTCAAATGATTGTTTATGACTTTATGTGTATCTTGAAAAGTTAATTTTTTCCATATTATGAGGCAATAAAAAAATCTATCTCTATAGACAATATTTATGTTTACGCTATACGTTATAAAATTACTATATCTTATGCGTTTATAGCTTCTTCAGAAGTACTTTTCATAAAATTATGTAACTATAGATCAAAATTAATGATAATGTTACAAGTGTGTTGCTTTTATTAATTAAATTTTTTTTCATGTCTATTTCTCTTTTTTGAATTATAATTAAGATTTTCAAAGTTTTTGATACCTCCATATGTTCTTTAGGTTAACTTTCTTCCTTTAACTACTCTATTATAAGTATTTTCTGTGTCATACTGCCAACCACGCATGAAATACATTCTTCCGTTTTTTCAGTATATCGTGCTAGTTTCTTTATCGTGTTTACATATTTTGCAAATGGTGGTCTTTGTAAGCAAAACTCTTCTTGTGAGAAATATAGCCATATTATTTTACTCTTTTTGTATTTTATGTGGCGTTGTATAAATTCGAAAGTCTCGGAAATATTGCTTTTTAAATTATCTGTGAAGAGTATTTTATGGTATCAAGAAATATAGAGCAAGCTCTTTAAACAAAAAGAAAATAAATATCAAATAAGAGCGGGAAAAGGGGAGAACAACGATATACATGCTCTATTTTTCCACCAATCATATGTTTTAGAATAGTCTAAATGACTAGGGTTTTCTTTTTTCCCGCGAGTTAATTACGTAAACTAGAGTGCTTCCTATGGAAGCATGCTTCAAGTTTAATTCTTTCATGGAGTGAGACAAGTGATGTGTCGATGATAAAAAACGGGAATATTTTTATCCAAAAATAATGTGCTTTTAAGAAGATAAAAATTAAAGTTGTTTAGAATACCGGCAATAAAATCAATAACGAGGAGGGTGGTTTATTGGGAAAAATAAGCCATGGAATTACTTAACTGATTATTGAACTTTGCTTATTCTTATCTTTTTCTTATTATTAAACATAAGATATTGATTTATAATAATTAAATTCTTCTTTATAGTGAATCATAGTCCCAATAAAAAACAGCTTTTCTGAAACCACGAAGCCTTTATTAAAACAATTAAAACCATTTCTGTGTATATCATGAGTGGAGCTGGTACATGAGTAAAAGATTATTGAAGAAAGGAATAAAAATATCTCTTATGATTCCTCTCGAGTGTCAAAGGTTGTTGCAACATTAGAGGCTAGTAAATAGTATGATGACGTTAGTTTTCTCCTTCATAAGTGTAAAGATGAGGTGAGACAACGGATTTTACATTAAATATCGTCTGAATCGAACAAATGGGCAAAATTACTTTTTAGAATTTCTGCATAAAAATGTATTTTCAGTTAGTTTGTTAGGAACTATGAGAAATTCCTTTATTGCGCTTAATATAAATAAATCCATATCCCAGACCGATAAGGGCAGATAAACCAGAGCCACAAAGGACCCCAATTTTTGCCGCATCAAGCAGAATAATATCTTTAAAAGCGAGCATTGAAACAAAGATAGACATTGTAAAGCCAATTCCTGCTAAAAAACCAATGAGTAAAACACCTGTCCAGGTCATATGAGGGGGTAGGCGGCATAGTCCCGATTTTACAGCTATATAACTGGCAGTGATAATACCAAGAGGCTTACCGATGAAAAGACCAATGACAACACCCAGAACAATCAAGAATGATTTGTCAGAAGAAAGATCAAAGTTTGCAAAACTTACTCCTGCATTTGCGAAGGCAAAAACTGGCATGATAACGTATGCAACCCATGGATGCAATGCTTTTTGAACACGAGTTACTGGGGCAATCATGGCCCGTTGTCCTTTGCGCATCTTTTTTAATGCTGTTGAAATATGATGCAGATCTGTTTTTGTATTTTTTTCTTGAAGAATTTGCATAGCGTTACTGAGCATGGTGAGTGGCGCTACAAGAGTACGGGTAGGAAGAACGGGAGTCATCATCCCTAAGATTACGCCAGCAAGCGATGGGTGAACGCCTGTTACCATTAAACCCCACCAAATGATTGCACCAGGTAAAATGTAAAGCCATGCTGATGCAAGCCCGATCCACTGAAAAAATAGTACCAAAGCAATACCCGCTCCTGCAATCATTAAACCGCTAGGATCAATGTTTGTTGAGTAGAAAAAAGCAATAATAAGAACAGCGATAATATCGTCAATAATCGCTAATGATAGAAGAATAATATGAAGATTAGAAGGAATTTTTTTTCCTAGAAGAGCAAGAATACCTAGAGCAAAGGCAATATCTGTTGCTGTTGGCACAGCCCAACCGCGCATATGTCCCTCGTTAAAATTGAAGATAAAGTAAATAATTGCAGGAACACAAACGCCCCCTATTGCAGCAACAATTGGTAAGATTGCTTGTTTAAAATCGGCAAGAGCACCTTCATGAATTTCTCGTCGAATTTCCATTCCTGCGACGAGAAAGAAAATAGTCATAAGGGCATCATTAACCCAGAAATGTAAATCCCATGAAAGAGTGAAATGACCCAAATTAAAGCCAAGAGGTGTATGCCAAAAAGATTCATAGAAAGCAGCATATTTAGAATTGGCAAAAATAAGTGCAGAAGCAGCAGCTAATAAAAGAACAACACCACTAAGAGCTTCAATATGGAGAAAACGCTCGATAGCAGAAAGCGCTTGATTGGTGACACGAGAAGCGCGATTAGGCAGGCGATTTGAAGATAAACCAGACATGAACAACTCCAAGCATCGACAATTTTAGATTCTATATTCTCTGTATAAATAACTCTGTATGATACCTTCTGTATCATATAAAAGAAAAAAGAGGAATAAAGTTCTTAATTTATAGACAAGATCATCATGTTTAAAGCACAAAACGTTTAAGGCGATGCTTCATTTTTAATAGTGAGATGTACTTTGCTTAAAGCCTTGGATAGATCATTTTGTAGAGCAGATTCGAGATCAACTATTGCGAGACCTTTATTATCTTTTGCTTTAATTTTAACGATCAATGTTTGTGGATTTTTAGCAAATTCTCCTAAGGATTTTGAAATTTTTTCTGCTTCGTCATGATTTTTTAGCAGAATTTTTGGGGTCTGCGTCATCATTAGATAGAAATCGTCATAAAGTTCCTTTTTAAGATCATGTTGGCTGTCATTAAGATTTTGCGCAAGATAAGAAAAAAGCTTATCAATGAAACCTGCATCAGTATATTGTATATCAATTTCATTGATGCCAAGATCTTGAGACGCAGCAATCATTATATTTTTCTGACCAGAAAAAAGCTTTTCATCAACATCAATAACCTTAGCCGAGATATCTCCAGATCCAATGTCTTTCATATTGAAAGACATTGTATCAAGAAAGAGCATACGTTTTTTTTCATCGTAAGAAATATCAATTTTTCCTGAAACATTAAAGCGCTCAAAGTTCAGATTTTTGAAAAACTCTAAGTCTTTTTCATTCATTTTTTTAGGTAGAATGGAAAGGTTGTTGAGAGAAAGAAAAAGCTTTTTAGGGATAGGTTGTTTCCACAAACTTGGTTTGAATTGGAATGATTCGAGCGTTGCTTTCAACTGCGGTATATCAACGGTGATATTATCAACTTTGGCATCCGCTGAGGTAATGGCGAGCAGTATGTTTAGAAGAAGACCATTTTGTGCAACTTTTTCAGCGATTTTATTATTCTCTTTTCTTGCATTAAGATAAGCTTTGATTAATTTTTCAGGAGTTTGTTCAAGCGGTTTCATCTTTAAACCAGATGTTTTAAACTGCCCAAGGAAGAAAGAGCTATTTTTTTCTGCTTCTTCAAAAATATCAACACTTATATTATTCAGAGAAATGGGGCCAGTAACGGTTTTACCTTGATTGAGAGCATTGTTTTTTCCAAAAATGATAGAATAGGCATAGTTGATGTCGATATCATGGGCTTTTATTGTATCACTTTTAGCCATAAGTTGCATCTGTTTGGCACCATTTGCTACGACCGTTTTAAGATCCATATTTTTGATACTAACTGAACGGATATGGTTATTTCTAAAATCAGAAAGCTGGAAATTCTTGATTTCAACCGTTTCTGTTTGGTTATTTTTATTTTCTATAGAAAGTTGTATATTGGGAGCAATAATTGAGGAAAGCTCAATACGCATCATTGATTGTAAAAGACGTGATGTTATCGTTCTATCTTTTTCTTTTAGGGATACACTCCGAAGAGAAATTTGGGGAATTTGCACATGAATATTATTATGCTTTAAATCAACATTATAAAATGTAAAAGTTCCGGGAATAAAGGAAAGAGGAGGACGGGCAGAAATGGCACCAATTTTAAGTGATGTACCAGCTGGAACGGGTAATGTCACATTCTTCAAGTTGACTTTACCTAGAATGCTTACTTCAGATGTTTCGGCTTTTATGGCACGACGGGCTATTTCTTGTCTTACAAAACTGTCAAGATAGGGTTTTGCGATATAAAATCCACCAACAATTATAATTGCCAAGATAGCAACAAATCCAATAATGCAAGTGAGCCAATATCTGAGGTTACTTTGATACCCACTATTAAGATTGACCATTCTTTCTTCTTTCATTTTTATCACTCTTTGAATTGAGAGTGAAGATAAATTCTTTTAAGCAACGACAAAGGTTTAAATATAGCGTGTACCAGTTTCAACAATTATCTACTCTCTATATTAGAGTTATTCTCATCTTTTTTGCAATATAGCTTTATCAACTTTTATCAATTTTCTTTGGGTTCAGCACTTTATAGAAAAGCACGCATAATAAGGAGAGGTGAGTTTATGCGCATCATAATTTTTTATCACTTTAAAATTATCCTAAAATATTCCGATGTCTGCTTTTATCTTGCTGCTGTTTATAGGAATATTTAAAACATAAAAGATATGTTTTTGTTCATTAATTTAATGGGGAGAAGTGAGTGTTATGACAGAAAATCAAATAATGGCCTTTTCGATCATTGGTCTCATGATGGTTGTTTTTATTTGGGATCGATTTCGTTATGATCTTGTTGCTATTTGTACATTATTAATAGCTTGTGCCCTTGGTCTTGTTAGCCCGAAGGAAGCGTTTAGCGGTTTTAGTAATGATATCGTTATTATCGTGGGGAGTGTGTTTGTTGTCAGTACTGCTGTATCTCGCTCTGGTATAATGGAATTTATTATTCAACGGATATGGCCCGATGTGAAATCGGTGCGTCTTCAATTAGCTTTTTTGGTTCTTTCTGTTGTCGTATTATCAATGTTTGTTAAAAACATTGGTGCTTTGGCGATTATGCTTCCGATAGCTTTTCAGTTTGCACGTCGTTCTCAGGTTTCTCCTTCTGTCTTTTTGATGCCCATGGCCTTTGGTTCTTTGTTGGGAGGGCTTATGACACAGATAGGAACATCTCCTAATGTTGTTATTTCAGCGATGCAAGAGCGTTTAGCAGGAACACCTTTTACTATGTTTGATTTTACACCAGTTGGTGCGGTTATTGCGACGGCTGGTGTTGTATATTTGGTCTGTTTTTATTGGCTTTTGCCTATGCGTGTGCGTTCAGGTGTATCATTTGATGATGCCATTGATATCCGTAATTATGTTGCAGAAGTGCATATTCCAATAAATTCACCGATTGTGGGGAAAAATATTGTTGATTTGGTTAAGCCATCAAGTGGTGATGTTATGGTAATTCAAATTATCAGAAACAAAGTATCTATTTCACCATTACCAGATTTTGTTTTGTCTGAAAATGATATTATTTTGCTGGAAGGGTCACATACAGGGTTAGATAGCGTGATGAACTCTGCTCGTTTAGAGTTTTCTAAGGGGCGAACTATTGCTGCAGGTGATAAGGACAGTGACATTGATATTATTGAAGCAGTCATTACCCATAATTCACCTCTTATTGGTATTAGTGCGAAAGAGTTTTCCCTATTTGATCGCTATAATGTAAATTTACTTGCGTTAAGTCGTCAACATGAAAGGGTGCGGGGAAGACTTGATGATATTATTTTCCATCTTGGAGATGTGATTGTTTTGCAAGGACAGGATGCAATTATTCCCAATTTATTAAGAGAATTGAAATGCTTGCCCCTAGCAAAACGAAATATTGTGTTTGGAAATTTACGACATGGTTTCATCTCTTTAGCTGTTTTATTTATAGCAATTATTTTTACAGCTTTTCATATTGTTCCAGTTGCTTTTTCTTTCTTTTCTGCTGCTGCTGCAATGGTGATCTTTCGTGTTTTGCCCGCGCGTGATCTGTATCAGGCATTAGATGGTCCAATACTCGTACTATTAGCGGCTCTTATTCCAGTGAGTGAAGCGTTAGAGAAAACAGGATGTACGGATCTCATTGGTCAATGGCTGAGCCAATTGGCAATATTTTTCCCGCCATCTGGTGCTTTAGCGCTTATGTTGGTGACAGCTATGTTGGTTACGCCATTTTTGAATAATGCAGCAACAGTGATGATGGTAGCACCAATTGCGTCAAGTTTTGCTCATTCCCTTCATTATAAGCCTGAAGCTTTTTTGATGGCTGTTGCAATTGGTGCGGGATGTGAGTTTCTTACACCTATTGGACATCAAAGTAATATGCTCGTGATGGCGCCAGGAGGATATCGTTTTAGTGATTATCCACGTTTGGGTGCTCCATTGGCGGTGTTGATCGTTATTATTGCTGTTCCAATGCTTATGTGGGTTTGGCCCTTACAATAGGATATTTTTAGAAACTTTAAGGGTCAATTACAAAAGGTTGTTAATCGTATGAAGATAAGTTGAAGGGATACACTTTATATAAAGAGCTTTAACTGAAGATTTGGAATTATACCACACTTTAATCATGGCGCTACGGTATTTTTGATACAGATAAAAATTTATTTATTGGGTTTTAAGGGACTTTCATGGAAATTTACCTTTTTTAAGTTTTTTCAAGAATTGGTTTTTCTATTATAATTCTATAATCCAATACAACCAACGATTGCGGTTGAAGACTTTAAAAGATTATCTCTCTATATAATGGGGAGAAAATCTGCTTGAGATGATAGGCAATCATGATAAATATTAAGGCAGGAAATTTTTCATAAGACTCAATATATGTAAAAGCTGTAATATGTACAAACAGGGTGCTTATATCATTTTCGATTAAGACTGTTGCAAAAATCCGATTGAATTGGCTACATGTTGATTTAAAATAAATAAACGAGCAATTTAAAGATTTTTAGTTAATTAGGACTACCATCTTTATCCATTTATGCGTAAAAGCACAGATAAAGTAACTTTTTTCAAGGTATGATATATGTCGTATGATAGTTTTATTGCTGAAGTGAATGCAGAATTTCGTCAGGAAAAGGCGCTTGCTTTTTGGAGACGGTATGGTTTTTCAATTATTGGAGCAGTTATTCTTTTTATATTCATGATAGTTGCTTATCAAGTTTATCATCATACGCAAATAAAGAAAGCTGGTTATATTGGTGATGCATTTGTAAAGAGTCTTGATCTTGCGGATACACGTGATTTTGATAAAGCGATAAAGCAATTAGAAACTGTTAAAACCTCTCATTTTGGGGGGTATCCTTTTCTTGCTCGTTTACGTGAGGCTTCTTTACTCATGGAGAAAGGTGATATTATTAAGTCAGTGGAGATCTTTGATTCTATTGCAGCGGATGAGAAAGCACCGCAGATTTTGCAGAAAGTTGCAAAAATTCGGGCGGCTTATATTCTGGTTGATACAGGGACATTAGCTGATGTTGAAAAGCGCATCAAAGATATGGCAAGTGATACCGATCCTATGCGTATGTCTGCAAGAGAAGCTTTAGGCTTAGCTGCCTATAAGGCGGATAAAATGGATGAGGCGGTTTATTATTTTAAAAAAAATTCTGAAGAAGGTGCTTTGGGTTCAAAAATAACAGATCGGGCTCGAATGATGCTTGAGCTTATACAAGCTGAGGGCAAGGCAAATAAGGAATAAATCGATGAGCCTTACCATTGCTATCATTGGTCGTCCCAATGTTGGGAAGTCGACACTATTTAATCGTTTGGTTGGGCAAAAATTGGCTTTGGTTGATGATAAGCCTGGTGTAACACGTGATCGGCGTATTCATGCGGCAAAACTTCAAGATCTACGTTTTGATGTGATTGATACGGCTGGGCTGGAAGAAGCAGGTGATCATACACTCGAGGGGCGTATGCGTTCTCATACAAAAGTTGCAATTGATGAAGCGGATCTTATTTTATTTGTATTTGATGCAAAGAGCGGAATAACACCAAGTGATTTAAATTTTTCTTCATTGGTTCGCAAATCAGGAAAGCCAATTGTGCTTGTTGCCAATAAGTCTGAGTCAAGAGCGGCAACAGGAGGAGAGTATGAGGCGTGGTCATTAGGTTTGGGGGAGCCGTGTCCAATATCGGCTGAACATGGTTTGGGACTTAGTGATCTGCGTGATGCAATTATAGATGCTGTTGGGTCAGAGCATGCTTTTGGCAACAACAAAGAAGAAAATAGGATGATACAGCCTGCATCTGTTGGTGATGATGTAAAGGATTTGGAAGAAGAGGAGCTTATTTACGATGAAAGTAAGCCCATTAGGATTGCGATTGCGGGGCGTCCCAATACAGGAAAATCCACTCTTATTAATAGTATGTTGAAACAAGAGCGATTGTTAACAGGACCAGAAGCAGGACTCACGCGTGATTCTATTTCTGTAGATTGGGAATGGCGTGGTCGTCATATTAAACTTTTTGATACTGCGGGTTTACGTCGAAAATCGAGAATTCAAGAAAAATTAGAAAAACTATCTGTTGCAGATACTTTGCGTGCTATTCGTTTTGCAGAAGTGGTGGTCATTGTTTTTGATGCAACGATACCTTTTGAAAAGCAGGATTTACAAATTGCTGATCTTGTAATTCGTGAAGGGCGTGTTCCAGTTATTGCTTTCAATAAGTGGGACCTTATTGAAAACAGTCAGACTACATTGATTGATTTGCATGAAAAATGTGCTCGATTTCTTCCTCAAGTTCGTGGTTTGAGAGCCGTTCCTTTATCAGGACAATATGGTCAAGGGATTGATAAACTGATGGAAAATGTCATGATGATGCACCGTGTATGGAATCGTCGCATTTCGACGGCTAAATTGAACCAATGGCTTGGAACTGTTGTGGCACATCATCCACCTCCTGCGGTTTCTGGACGTCGACTTAAGGTTAAATACATCACACAGGTTAAGACACGTCCTCCTGGATTTATGATTTCTTGCTCGCGTCCCAAAAGTATGCCACAGTCGTATTTGCGTTATCTTGTCAATGGGTTACGTGAAACATTTGATATGTCTGGTATACCCGTTCGCATATCATTACGAGCCTCTGATAATCCTTTTGCGACACGTTCCAAGAAGAAATGATAACTCTTTAATTTTTTGAGTGAATGAAATCTATACTTAAGAATCTTAAAAGTAAGTTTTTTCAATGATCTTTCTTTTCATAAAATTAAAATTTTATTTGCTAAAGTTTTAATTTTATTGATGATCATTTATTTGCATGTCATGAGAAGAGTGTGATAGGGAGTATTTAAGAAAGAGTACATAATCCTCTTAATGGGTTATTTAAGTGCAAGAATAGATGCAATATGAGGGTAGGGGAATATAATTATGATGCTTGTGTGAAAAGCAGTATTAGATTATCGTTTCATAAAAATAAAGATTATGAATAAGCGCTTTTGCTTACGATAGTTTGTCTGAATAAAAAGCAAAAATACTTGCTAAATCTACCGATATTCAATTGTAAAGAGTGAAGTTCATAAAAGTGGATTAAAATTGTATAAAGTGGTATGGTAATCGTATTTAAATTTTATTGTGTTCTATTGGCTTAATCTATTTGAAATTTTAGATTTATTAATATCTTGTATTTAAAGGAACTTCTCTTAATACCCTCAAGCTCATTTCGTGATGGGGCCTGTAATGGCATATGTAAAATACTTTGCGAATAGGATCATATAGAAACCATTGATTATTATTTTCATAAAATAAAAAGTGCAAGTTTATTTGAATAAAAGGTGTAAACTAACGCTCTCATACTGTTTTTTAGCTTTCTATGTTCTCTTTCAAAACTAGGATTGATATAACATTGGGAGCCGGAAAATAAGATGGTATCAGTTGACACCTTTCGTTAAGCGTAAAAATGGTTGTTCTATGAGTTTTATATTATTCACGGGAACTTTTGTTATACATTCACGGGTGCTGTCGTGAAATCGGTTTAGGTGCTCAGAATATCTTTTTAAGAAAGCATGTAAATTGAAAAATACGTTATTTCTGCAATAAAATTTATACGATAACTTGTGATAGATTTCTTTTAGTATCTTGACGAATAAATTCGGGAACAATATGATGCACACGGTTTTATGAAATGTATTCTTACGTTGCTTTTTAATTAAGGAGCCAATGATGGCGATGGGCGAGAAACCCGTTATGAGCCGTAAGGAGGCTGAAGAGGAAAAGCAAGGAGAGTGTCTTCATTCAGAGGATTTGGAATGTCGTAGTAGGAATTTAAGCGTAGCTTTAGTGCGCAAGCAAGCATTAAAGAAGCGGGAGTATAAGAATAAGCGGGAAAAATCACAAGGAAGGATGGCAGGCGCAATTAAGCTTTCCAGTGAGTTTCTGGCAAGTGTTATAGTTGGTATTGTTTTGGGGTTGGGGTTTGATAAGTTAGCAGGTTCATGGCCTTGGGGATTAGTATTTTTTCTCTTCTTTGGGTTTGCTGCTGGTGTATTGAGTATTCTTCGGTCTGTGGGGTATGTTTCCTCCAGTCAATTAGGAAAAAAAGGCGCATTGCGCCAAAAACAAGATAAAGGGGCCAATGAGAGGTCCGATAAATGAGGTTGAAGTGACAACGCACGCTCCAGATCCTATTCATCAGTTTGAGGTTTCAAGGCTGATTAAGATTTCCATAGGAAATATGGATTTATCGTTTACAAATGTATCATTGTTTACAGTCCTTACGGTTGTTGTAACTTCTATTTTTCTCTTCATTTCGTCATCGAGTCGTGGATTGGTTCCAACGCGGATGCAGTCTCTTTCGGAAATGGCATATGAATTTGTAGCATCGACTCTGCGGGAATCATCTGGTGTGCAGGGGATGCAGTTTTTTCCTTTAGTTTTTTCTCTGTTTACTTTTATTTTAGTTGCTAACTTTATTGGTCTCTTTCCTTATTTTTATACGGTTACATCTCAAATCATGATCACGTTTTCGTTAGCAATGGTGGTGATTTTGACGGTGATTGGTTATGGCTTTTATAAGCATGGGGTCAGTTTTTTGAAACTGTTCGTTCCCAGTGGAGTTCCTGTTGTGGTTTTGCCTCTGGTGACAATGATTGAGGTTATTTCTTTTCTCTCCCGTCCAATTAGTCTTTCTTTTCGTCTTTTTGCGAATATGCTTGCTGGTCATATTACGCTTAAAGTGTTTTCTGGGTTTGTTGTTTCAATGATTGGGGTAGGACTCGTAGGTGTGGGTGGTTCGGTTTTACCGCTTATTATGACTGTAGCAATTACTGCACTTGAGTTTTTGGTCGCATTCCTTCAGGCTTACGTCTTTACGGTTTTAACTTGTATGTATCTTAATGATGCAATTCATCCAGGACATTAATAAAACTGGCGGTTATTCCGTCGAATAATGCAATTTCGCTTTAAAGGAGAATAACATGGAAATGGTGCTTGCAGCAAAATATATTGGCGCTGGTCTTGCTTGCTTTGGTATGGCTGGAACAGCTTTAGGACTTGGTAATATTTTTGGTAGCTATCTTTCTGGTGCATTACGAAATCCATCAGCAGCAGATAGTCAGTTTGGACGTCTCGTCTTTGGTTTTGCTGTAACAGAAGCTTTGGGAATTTTTTCATTGCTCATTGCTTTATTACTTCTTTTTGGGGTTTGATCATCATCAAAAGGGTATATCTGTTCTTGCATGAGGAAAGATTTACCCTTTTAGCTCTTAACCAGAGAGATGCCAGAGAGATGTCAGTCAGTTATCATCGGTTATAGAGGGCTTTAATAAGCTATTTAAAGGATGAAAGAAGATGTTTGTTTCAAGCGCTTATGCACAGAACACTGAAACGTCGATAGAACATATTAAAAAGGTGGCAGAGCATGCAAATCGTGTGTTTCCGCCTTTTGATTTTGTGCATTTTGGTTCGCATTTTTTCTGGTTGGCAATTTCTTTCGGTCTTTTTTATCTTTTTATCTCTCGTGTAATTGTACCACGTATTGGTGGTGTTATTGAAACACGGCGAGATCGAATCGCATCTGATTTAGATCAGGCAATGCGCATGAAGCAGGAAGCAGACATTGTCGTTGAAACTTATGAGCGGAAATTAGCAGAAGCGCGTTTGAATGCGCAGGCTATAGCGCAGGTAGCTAGTGAAGAATTAAAAGAAAAGGCAGAGCTTGAACGGAAAGAAATTGAAGAGAGTTTAGAGAAAAAACTCGCAGATGCTGAAAAACAGATAGCAAAAATTCGGGATAAAGCGATGCAAAATGTTGGTTCTATCGCTGAAGAAGTAGCTCTTGAAATTGTGAAAAAATTGATTGACGTTGATATTAGCAAAGAGGCTGTTCGTTCAGTTGTTAAAACTGCGGATTATTGAGGAAGACAAAGATGACTGATACTTTTTGGGCATTTGTTGGGTTAGTTCTTTTTTTGGCTCTTTTAGTCTATTTCCAAATTCCACAAAGGGTTATACACCATCTTGATGCGCGTGCAAAGCGTATCAAAGATGAACTGGATGAGGCTCTGCGTCTTCGTGAAGAAGCACAGGAAATATTAGCTGAATATCAACGCAAACATGCAGAAGCAGAAAAAGATGCGCAAGAAATTGTTGCAGCAGCAAAGCATGAAGTTGAATCTATTATTGCTGAGGCCCGTGCAAAAGCAGAAGAATATGTAAAAAACCGTAATAAATTGGCAGAACAAAAAATCGCTCAAGCAGAAGCGGATGCAATACGCATGGTTTCTTCATCGGCTATTGATTTGGCAATTTCTACAGCACGTACCCTTATTGCAAGGGAAATAGATTCTAACAAGGCAGATGAACTTATTAAAGAGTCTCTTGAGAAAGAATCGTTTATCAAAATGAAAACATATCTTAATTAATGATATTTGAGAGATAAAGAACACTCTCTTTGGTTGCATAATTTTCTCAGTATTAATTAATAAAAGTCATAAAAAAGAAAAATTTATCTTCATTGTTTTTACCAGTTAATAGGCTCTTTGGTTTTAAAGGACAAGTTTTGAGAAGTTTGCAACCGATTGTGTAACAATGTGAGTGCGTTTGAGAAGAGCAAGACGGTTAGCACGAACATCAGGTTTTTTATCATTCACCAATACGTTTTCAAAAAATATATCAATCAATTTTCCAAGTGGCGCTAGCACACTGAGTGCAAATGATAAATTTGTTGCATTGATGGGAGCAAGAACCTTTCTTTCTACTTCACAGATTGCATGATAGAGCTGCTTTTCTTCTTTCTCGATAAAGAGCTCAGGATTAATTTCATTCGCTATTGTTGTGCTTTTTTGAAATTCATTTTCAAGAATATTGGCAGTACGTTTTACAGAGGCTACAAAGTTCATTCCATCATGGGTATTGATAAAAGCGATAAGCGATTCGACACGACGTGCAACCAATAAAAAATCATCAGAATCTTTATTTAAAACGGCTTCAAGGGCATCGTAACGAGCGCCTTCCTCTTTTAGATAGATTTTCAAACGGTCATGAAAAAAGAATAACAGATCTGATAAAATATATTCTGTTTTTTCTGGAAGCAGATTCTGCAATTGTAAATTTTCTCTTTGAGAGATTTCATGTTTGTTTTTTTGTTGTAAGAAAAGATTCGTTGCTAACTGAAACAGTGGCATAAGATTGATTTTCCAATCTCGCGAAAGTACAAGCCTAATAATTCCCAATGCTGCTCGTCTTAACGCATAGGGATCTTTTGAGCTGGTTGGTTTTTCATTAATGAGCCAAAAGCCAACGAGCATGTCAATTTTGTCGGCGAGCATAACGGTTATAGCAAGTGGTTCTTGTGGAAGACGATCTGTTGGACCTTGAGGTTTATAATGGTCTTCGATTGCTACAGCTACGCGAGGATTTTCCCCTTGAAGAAGGGCGTATTTTTTCCCCATAACACCTTGTAGTTCAGGAAATTCTCCGACAATTTCTGTTTGCAAATCAGCTTTTGCAAGGATGGCTGCACGTTTTGCTAAAAGAGGATCTGTTTGTATCAAAGGGGCAATTTCTTGTGCGAGTGTAGCAATGCGTTCTATCCTTGCACCTTGCGTTCCCAATTTAGCATGAAAAGTTACATTCAAATGATCAAGTCGCGCCATTCTTTGATCGAGAGTTTTTTTTATATCAAGTTCAAATTTTTTTATAGAAGATTCCAATTGTTGAAGATCAGGCAAATCACGCTGATCAGTTTGCCAAAAATGAAGTGCATCGGAAAGACGGGCACGGACAACCTTACTATTTCCTTTCGAAATTTCTTTGCCTTCATCATTTGCAAGAATATTAGAAACGAGAATAAAATGATGAGAAAGTTTTACTTTTTCTCCTTGTTTACGGGTGACAAAACATTTTTGATTGGCTCGAATGGTCAAGCGAATAATTTCTGGAGGAATATCAAGGAATGATTTTTCAAAATCACCCATCAGGATAACAGGCCATTCAACAAGACCAGCAACTTCTTCTAGGAGAGGATTATCTTGAACCAGTTCTAAACCATTTGCAAAGCAGAGATTTTGGGCATCAGCTAAAATAATATTCTTTCGTCTCTCGGCATCCAGAATGACTTTATGGGTTTCAAGTTGAGTAACATAATCATCAAAGCGGCGCACTTGAAATGGCTTTCCATCACTTAAGAAACGATGACCATAAGTTAAATTATTGCTTTTAAGAGAACCAATTGTAAATGGAATAACATGTGTTTCACCAATTTCTGGTCCGAAAATACAAAGAATGTTTTGTAAAGGTCGAATCCACTTCAAAGTACCACTTTGTGCTGAATCTTTTCCCCAACGCATAGATTTCGGCCACGGAAAGTTGCGGATAATATCCGGTAAAATATCGGCAATAATTTCTTCTGCTGCTCGACCTTTTTTAACAATTTTAGCAATATAAAAATGACCTTTTTTATCATCATGTCCAATATGCGCTTCAGAAATATCGTTTAATCCTGTTGCACGTAGAAAACCATCAATTACATGCTGTGGTGATTTTATACTGGGACCTTTGCGTTCTTCATGGATATCTTTTGAGCGTGTGGAAAGTCCGCGTATGTCCAATGTTAGCCGACGAGGTGTCCAATATTCACGAGCAGCTTCATAGATCAATCCAGCATTCACAAGTTGATCTGTAACAGATTTTTTAAGATCAGCAGCAGCTTTTCGTTGCATACGTGCGGGGATTTCTTCACTGAAAAGTTCAAGAAGAAGATCAGACATTAGGCTTCTCCAGTGTATATTTGTCCAGCTTCTGTGAGTAAGAAGGCTTCCCCACAACGGCGCGCGAGATTACGAACGCGAAGAATGTAATTTTGTCGTTCGGTTACAGAAATAACGCCACGTGCTTGCAAAAGGTTAAAGATATGGCTCGCTTTAATACATTGATCATAGGCAGGAAAAACACAGCGATGGAATACATTTTCTTTATTTGGTTTTCCAGCATCAAGAAGTGCGCTGCATTCGCGTTCTGCATCGATAAAGTGCTGATGGAGCAGTTTTGTATCAGCAAATTCAAAATTATAATATGAGTATTCCTGTTCTGCCTGTAAAAAAATATCTCTATAACTTATTTTGTTGTCTCCCTCCAAACCATTAAAGTTAAGGTCATAGACGTTATCAACCCCTTGGATATACATCGCTAGACGCTCAAGACCGTATGTGAGTTCCCCTGAAACTGGAGCGCATTCAATGCCGCACACTTGTTGAAAATAAGTAAACTGAGAGACTTCCATTCCATCGCACCAGCATTCCCATCCGAGCCCCCAAGCACCAAGAGTGGGACTTTCCCAATCATCTTCAACAAAGCGAATATCATGCAGTTTTGTATCAAGCCCGATAGCTTGTAGCGACTTTATATAAAGTTCTTGTAGATTGAACGGAGAGGGTTTGAGAAGCACTTGGAATTGATAATAGTGTTGTAAACGATTTGGATTCTTACCATATCGGCCATCTGTTGGACGTCGAGAGGGTTGGACATAAGCAACTTTCCAAGGGCGTGGACCTAGAGAGCGTAATGTTGTTGCTGGATGAAAAGTCCCAGCTCCGACTTCCATATCGTAAGGTTGCAAAATTGCACATCCATAGTGTGCCCAATAATTTTGCAAAGTTAAGATTAGTCCCTGAAAAGAACGTTTGGGGTTAAGATGTTCAGGCAGTTTCACGCTTTATACTCTTTATATTGGACTAAACAAAAAACCAAAGTAATTTTAGTTTCTCTATTTATTATTTCATGTGGTTTATGGTTAAGCATCATTTATTGCAAACCAAATTTCAACTTTTCTTGAATTTGTTCAGAATTTTCTGGTTTTCCGTCAATTGCGTGGTTCCATTGAAAGATTGCTTCACGTTTACGTCCAACTTTCCAATAGGCATCCCCTAAATGATCATTCAGTGTTGGGTCCTCAGGTTGTAATCTGACAGCATTTTCTAATATTTGCACTGCTTTATTATATTCTTTTAGTTTATAATAAGCCCACCCTAAAGAATCGAGAATATGACTGTTGTGAGCTTGCAAAGCAGAAGCTTTTTGCAGCATACGGAGCGATTCTTCAAGCTTCTCACCACGTTCCACAAGGGAATAGGCTAAATAATTAAGAACTTGCGGTTGGTTTGGGAAAAATTCAAGTGATTTTCGCAAGTCAATCTCTGCTTTTGGCCATTGCTTTAAACGTTCAAAAGCAATACCACGCTGATAAAAGAGTTTCCAATCGTCCTGCTGAAAGTTTTTTATCTTTGTAATAGCGTAGTCTAAAGTTTTAATGGCCTCAAGAAATTTATTGTCCTGCATATAAAAAGCAACGAGCGTTATCAAAATATTACGATCATTGGGAAATTTTTTATTTAACAATGTGAGTAATTTTATTGCTTCTTTGTAATTGTTGTTATTGGCAAGAAGGAATGCAAGATGAAGTTGTCCATCTTTATAATAAGGAGATTTAGGGGATAAAGCGCGATAAAGTTTAATTGCTTGATGTGGATCGTTCAATTTAGCAGAAATGTGTGCGAGCTGAAACAGTGTTGCGTCATTTTGAGGGTATAATGCGAAAGATAATTGCTTAAAAATACGTGCAATTCGCCCTGAGTTTTTGTAGTTGAGGGCTGTTCCAAAATTATATAATACCTCGGCTGCTCCTTGTTGAGGTGTTTTAATAACTCTCTCTAAGAAAGAATTTTTTTCAATTTTTTCTCGAAAGTTTTTAAGGACTTCGCGACCTGACAACATTTGTTCTCCATGCTGGATTGTTTGAAGAGCTTGGTTGCGCATACTATGGCGCAATTGGAATGAGGCATAGGCTATGATAATACGCTCATAAGTATTAGGAGCGATAAGAGTTCCCTGTTTGTTACTCAGTGCTTTAATGAAATATTTTTTTGCATCCTTTGGCCGTTCTGCAAGGTCGCTCATAAGTGCTAGATGATAAGATATAAAAAGGTCATACCAGACAGGACCTTTGAGTTTCTTAAGATCAGCGATTGCTTGAGATTTTTGTCCAGATCCAAATGTAATCCAAGCGCCGATGAGTTCAGGTATTGGATTATTGGACGTAGGAAGTTCTTTTAATTGGAGAAGAGTCTTGGCATTCTTATAGTCTTTTTTGATGAGACTCTCTACTGACAAAGTTAAGGAAACAAAGGGAGTTATAACATCGTTCTCTTTGAGTTTTTGGGCTTGTTGGACAGCTTCTTTAAAGTTTCCGACCGAGAGCATAGCTTCAAGGAGCTCTTTTTGTGTTTCAATGTTATCAGGTTGATAAACCAGTGCTTGTTTAAAATAATTGATAGCAAGTTCTGTTTTATTTTCATGATTTGCAACCCTTCCAGCTAAATAAGCACCTGTAAATGAGCTTGTATGAGTTGCTGCACTTATTTTACTGTAGGTGGGGGATGGCATCAGCATGATACCCACGATAAAAAGGGCAAAAAGTCGAGATACCGTTGCAGAGCACATGGAGCTAATCCTTTTCAAGATAATCAATTGATGGTGTTGTTTATAGATCATATCTCATTACTTTGTTGAGAAATACTGCGATTCTTGCAAAGAATTCAGTTTACGCGTGAAATACAAAATTCAACAGTCTCAACGAGAGCATTGTAAGCAAGATTTTCATTCATGGGAACAAGAGCATCAATTGCATATTTTCCATAGATGCGTGCTTGTTCTATTGTATCTGTGATACTATCATACTTTTCCATTAAGTGTTGCGCGTGTGCAAAGGATTCATCATTATTATTGCCATCTTCAAGCGCTTTTTTCCAGAAATCTTTTTCTACCATATTCCCACGCTCATATGCGAGAATAACAGGCATTGTGATTTTTCCTTCTCTAAAATCATCCCCTATATTTTTTCCTAAGTTTTGAGCACTACCGCTATAGTCAAGTGCATCATCAATTAATTGGAAAGCTAAACCTAAGGATGTTCCATATTCACGTAATGAAGAACGCTCTTTATTTCCATAGCCAGCAATAATGGGTCCTACTTCAGCGGCTGCTGAAAAAAGTGCTGCTGTTTTTGCATTGATGATTTTGAGATATTCTGAAGGGCTGGTTTTTATATTTTTTGCGGCAGAAAGTTGCATAACTTCTCCTTCAGCAAGAATTGCAGCAGCGTTGGCTAGGACAGAGAGCGCTTCTATGGAACCGACATCGACCATCATTTTAAAGGCCTGGCCCAGTAGGAAATCACCAACAAGTACACTTGCTTGATTCCCCCAAATCATCCGTGCTGTAGATTTTCCACGTCGTAAATTACTTTCGTCAATCACATCATCGTGTAGTAATGTTGCTGTATGCATAAATTCAACAGCTGTCGCGAGTTTTATATGCCCGTTACTTTGATAACCGAACATATGAGCAGAAGCGAGCGTAATCATTGGGCGTAATCGCTTTCCACCTGATGAAATAAGATGGTTAGAAATTTCAGGGATCATCTCAACCTCTGATTTTGCCATAGAGAGAATAAATTGATTTACGCAATCCATATCTTTTTGAGTAAGATTGACAAGAGATTGAAGAGAAATTTGATTATTTCTTATTTGTTTTAGTTTGATAGCTGCACTCAATGTGTTTACTCCTAGAGTATTGCAATGGACATATATAAAAATTACTTTATTCATTAGCATAAAGGGGGTTTGGTTTTGACTCAAGCTTTTGATGTCGTTTAAAAGTGTTAGCTTGGAATGTTATTGGCAAGAAATGTTCTTTAGCGAGTGTAATCTTATTGTTATGAAATAATAAAAAATTTAAAATAGCAGCTGAATGGCAAAAATGCAGTTTATAAAGATGAACATTAGGCTTTTAAATGAATAAAGCAGCGAATCAAATTGGTGAAACAATTGACAGTTTTCACCGCGGAAAATTTTATTTGGTTCAACCCCATAAATATGGTCATCGTTCTGGAATGGATGCGATGTTATTAGCTAGTTTGGTTCCAAGTGATTTAAAGGGCAAGGTTGTTGATTTAGGGGCAGGTGCTGGAGCTGCAGGGTTGGCTGTTGCTTCGCGTTGTCTGAAAGTTCATGTTACCTTAGTTGAACGTTCAGCTTTTATGGTATCTTACGCTCAAAAAACGCTTATGCTAAAACAAAATAAACAATTTGCTAGCCGAATTTGTTTGCTAGAAGCAGATGTTACCTTCAAAGGGAATGCCCGTATAAGAGCAGGTTTGATAGATAATAGCTTTGATTTTGCGATTATGAATCCACCTTTTAATAATCCCACCGATCGTAAGACACCTGATAAACAAAAATCTGAAGCACATGTTATGTCTGAAGCGATGTTTGATAACTGGTTGCGGAGTGCAGCAGCCATTGTTAAGCCAGGTGGATACTTAGGGCTCATTGCGCGTCCACAATCGCTGACAGATATCTTGCGTGCTTTAGAAGGGCGTTTTGGTGGTATTTGTATAATTCCTGTGCATGCACGTGCGAAAACAGCAGCAATTCGTCTTTTATTTTACGCAAAACGAGGAAGCAGAGCAGCTTTATCTGTTTTGCCGGCATTGGTTATACATGAAGGTAATGACCATACTTTTTCACCACGGGTTGATGCAATTAATAATGGATATATAAGCTTGTGGGAACTTTTCTAATAGTATCTTGTGTTTTTTAGTTTATTATTTAAAGTCCAAACTTTGTTATTAGGGAGGTTTGACTTTGGGTGAAGTTATATTTCTGCTTGTAATGTGGGGATTGATTGGCGCTTTTGGATATTATCGCGTTCTTCCTTTTTGTTGTCCTTTCCTATTTAATTGTTCTTAATTTATAAGGAGATTTTGTTTTGATGGATTTTATTAAAAGTTTTATTCCACGCCGTTTTTCTTCCGATAAACTTGAAATTCCTGTGGTGCGCCTTCAAGGAGCAATTATGGATTCATCAGCGTCTATATCTCGTACTCTTTCCCTCAGTAGGTGTGCAAATCTTTTAGAGAAGGCTTTCGGACACAAAAAATCACCGGCTGTTGCACTTATTATTAATTCTCCTGGTGGTTCACCTGTACAGTCGCGTTTTATCTTCAAGCGTATTCGTGATTTGGCAGAAGAAAAAAATAAAAAGGTTCTTGTGTTTATTGAAGATATTGCAGCATCCGGTGGTTATATGATTGCTTGTGCGGGGGATGAAATTTTTGCAGATCCTTCTTCAATTGTTGGTTCCATTGGAGTGGTTTCAGCTTCCTTTGGTTTTCCGGAACTTTTGAAAAAAATTGGTATCGAACGGCGTGTCTACACAGCAGGAAAGAACAAAGTTACATTAGATCCATTTCAGCCAGAAAAAAAGGCGGATATTGAGCATTTGAAATCTCTCCAACTTGAAGTGCATCAAACTTTTATCGATTTGGTTAAAGAACGGCGTGCTGAAAAATTATCAGATGATTCGAATCTCTTTACAGGAATGTTTTGGAGTGGAAAACAAAGCGTTGAGCTTGGTCTTGTTGATGGATTGAATGATGTACGTTCTGTTATTAAAGAGCGCTTTGGTAATGATGCAAAACTTCGACTTATTACGCCTCCAAAAAGTTTTTTAGGACCTAAAACGCCTTCAGGAGTGACGGCACATACGGTTTATACAGTCATTGATAGTGCATTGATGGCAGCAGAAGAGCGAGCACTTTGGCAGCGTTATGGTTTGTGATGGAAAGGATCATTCAAGCCAGAGAGATTTTTATCTAAAAACAGATGCTAGAAGAAAAAAGGCTTGAAATGATACGAATGAGAACATGTCGTTTGTTTTGTATGAGAACTCTTTATATTTATTGTTTTTTAGAAAACGATTAAGAATATTCCAAGCTGTTTATAGGGCTAGTGCTAAAAGTGTGGATAAAAGGGGGGAATTTGTAAAAGAACCCTATACAGGTTAATATTACGTCATATGATGCCAAATGTACAAGCTTCGTTCCAAAGACATTCCTATTTATTTACACCTATTAAATTGAATTTAGCTCTACATGTTGTGGGGCAACGTGCTGATGGGTATCATTTAATAGAAAGTTTGGTTTATTTTAGTCTTAGCGGTGATTGTCTACACTATGCACCTTGTGAAAATAATCAGTTTGTTTTGACGGGGCCGTTTGCAAAAGGACTTGTTTCTCATTTAGATAATTTGGTTATTCGCGCACGGGACTTTATGCATAAGACTTTTCCGGAATGTGCTCAACCTGCTTTTTTTCGGCTTGTAAAAACATTACCTGTTGCTTCAGGCATTGGTGGCGGCTCAGGTGATGCAGCTGGGGTTATCAGCATGTTGCGTCAACAGTGGAATCTTGATTGCCCTTACGAAGAATTAGCAAAAAAGAGCTTAGTTCTTGGTGCTGATGTTCCCATGTGCCTTTGTGCATTAGAATATCAGCAGCCGCTTTTGGTCAAAGGAATTGGTCAAGAGATGATACAAATAAAAGGAGCCTGTTCTCTTGCAATAGTATTGGTTAATCATGGACAAGAGATTTCAACACCAACTGTTTTTAAAGCGTTAGAGAAGCGTCATAATCCTTCTTTAAAAATTAATACAGACGCTTTAAAAAGTGTTGATTCATTGGTTAAAGCTTTACAAGAAACGCGTAATGATCTTTTTTCTCCTACATTAAAAATAGCACCTCAGTTAGCTGAAGTGTTATCTATATTAGATGAATGTGGGGCTCTTTTTTCCCGTATGTCTGGAACGGGAGCAACTTGCTTTGGCATTTTTAAAAATAAACAAACGGCGCAACAAGCAGCTCTTTTTATCAAATCAATGCACCCAAATTGGTTTGTAAAACCTATCATGACTTTAGGAAATATTTGATAAATAAATATAAAAGCTTTTATTTCATCATGATTTTATTATACATAATGAAAGAGGGGAACCAAAGAAATGTGTTTTTTATCTTTTGTGTAAGAGTTCGCAGAATATTTGAAGAGCCATTTAAAACTGTAATGCTTGCAAAAAATGATCAGGCTACAGAAATAGATGTATGTTTGTTGTATGTGTGATTTATCAAAGATGTTTAATTTGCCGCTTCAACCAAATTTTTCGTGCGAATTGGATTTGCAAAAACAGGGTTTTTTTCATATAGCAGGTGTTGATGAAGTAGGACGGGGGCCTCTCGCGGGACCTGTGGTAACAGCAGCCGTTATCTTGGATATAGATCGTATTCCTAATGGGTTAAATGATTCAAAAAAACTTTCTTTTTTCCAACGAAATAGACTTTATCATGAAATTTTGCAAAGTGCATTAGCGGTTTCAGTCGCCAGTCTTTGTGCTCGTACAATTGATCAATCTAATATTAGAAAAGCAACTTTAGAAGCAATGCGTCGCTGTATTATAGGATTAGCCATTCCAGCCCACTATGTCCTTGTTGATGGGCGTGATATTCCTTCTGAGTTGTCTTGTCCTGCAATGGCGTTGATTAAGGGCGATCAGCGTTCAGTTTCAATTGCAGCCGCATCTATTATTGCGAAAGTAACGCGTGATCGGATGATGGAATGTGCAGGACAAGTTTATAAAGGGTATGGTTTAGAGAAGCATGTAGGTTATGCAACGCTAGCGCATCGTACAGCTCTTGATAAATATGGACCAGTTATAGGGTTACATCGTTATAGTTTTGCACCACTAAAAGAGTGTAAAAAAGGTAATTAAAATCAGTGACTTATTACAAGAGTAAGGGGTTTTATAATCATTGATTCTATTATGTTTTTTGAGTGTCTATCCCTAACCTTTTTGAAGCTTTTTTATCACTTATTCCTATCTATTTTTTCCAGATATAGAATCAGATATTTCTAACATGGGCTTAACTCTTATTTGTTATTAACCGTATAGCGATGATATACGAAAAGGGGCGGTAATGGCAATTGTGAGTTTTAAACATAAGGGCTTAAAATTATTTTGTACAACAGGTTCCACAAAAGCTATTTGACCAGATCATGTAAAAAAATTCGCGTTATCTTAACGGCTTTAACAAGTGCTACTACGCTTGAAATGTTGAGAGAGCCTGCCTTTAAAATGCACCATCTTAAAGGTGAACTTATAGAGTACTGTTCTATATGGGTGAATGGAAATTGGCGTGCTTCTTTTCGCTTTATAGGAACAGATGTGGAGCTTGTTGATTATCAAGATTACCATTGAAGAAAGGAATGAAAAAAAATGATGCACAACCCCGCACATCTGGGTAAAGTTCTGAAAGTAGCTTTCTTAGGAGAAAAGGGGATAACAATACAAAAATTAGCTGATCATCTCCATATGACAAGAGATTCTTTATCAAGAGTGATTAACGGACATGCTTCTATAAGTACCGATCTTGCTGTTAAATTAGAATTAGCTGGTTTTAGTAAAGCAAAATTTTGGTTGGATATGCAAACAAACTATAATTTATGGCAAACAATGCAACAGGCACAACCACCTATTTCTCCTCTGGTTTCTGATACATCTCAAACGTCGCTTTGATTTCGTTAATAATTTTGATAGCAATTTAGTTTGTTAAGCGGTGCTTTGTGAGGCTAACTTTTTTGGAGCTTTTTGATTGCTTCAAGGGAAAGTTTTTACGGTCTGCACTCTTTGTATAAAGGGATGCCATTTTATCTTCGGTTCAACCAAAAAGCGCTTTCATTTGTGAAACCGTAGCACCAGCATTGGCAGTATGTTTTGCTGCTAATTTCGCAATCCGTGCGCTGATTTTTTAATACCCGCCGCATTACATGCTTCACGAAAGAGGTTGCCAAAACTTTCTTTGATAAGCTTATTTCCATCTTTACCACAAATGAATGTTTCATCACCTAAGGGACCAATTTTAAGGGTTGCCTCTAGTTCTGGTAAAACAAGCCCGTATAAAGAAGAAGGTCAATCCAGACGCGTTCATGTGTACCATGTGACCAACGGTGATAATATTTGTCTATGTCCTATTCTAGCCAAGGCAGTAATCCCTTGTTGTTAAGAGATTTTGGTGCTTTTATATTAAAGGCAGGATTTTTATTTAAAAGGGCATTATCAACCGCCCAATTAAAGAGACCGTTTAAAGAGGTCAAAAAATGTTTTGCTGCTGCGAGAGTATGTCGCCTTCTGTCTACGGCGTCAAGAATATGGTGTCTTTCTATACTTTTATATGCACGATCAGCAATATGTTTAGAAACATTATTCAGAATTCGATATTTAACTTTTTGAGTAGATTCTGATTGATTATGCCATTGCATGCTTTGTAAATACTGATGCAATAACCAATCGAAAGAGCCTTTTGTAAGTTTGGTTATTTCCTTGATTTGCGTACAATCCACCCGTAGCGTGAATCATGCATTATTTAAAAGTTGTTAGGAATGGGGAGAGGGCTAGAGGTTGTAAATGCCCCCCATATGTAAAAAGTTTGTAAGTTTATTTTTTAAAATGTGCTTAATTTCATATTTCCAATCAGACAATTGAGTGAGAGCTAATGCGAGTTGTCCTCTATGACACATGTATACATTGGCTTCAAAACAGGTGATAGCAACGCGCTTTTTTAAAAAAAATTTGATATAATTTGTTTATTGCACAAGAATTATTCTTGAGAGTTGTATTTTGATAATCTTCAAAAAGGCGGTCATAATCTTTTTGTGTTTTCAAATTTCTTCGTTTTTCAAAAGCAATTCCAAATTCAGGTATATGCATATATTCAATATCAATATTGCTTATAGCTTTCTCTAATTGTCTTTTCGAAAATCCGAGGTTTCTACTTATTGAATTTTTACGAACATCACACAAAAGTTTAATATTATTTTTGATCAGTTGATTGAGATAGTCCTCAGAGGATTTTCTTTCATAGCCAATGGTAAAAAAATAAAGCTCTCATCTTTAGCAGGCTGTATGATGATATTTTTGATGTTACACACATTTAATTTCCTTAGTAAATGGGTGGGGGCTCCATGAGCGCCTCTTTCAAAAAGGATAAATCCTCTAGCGATTATCATAGTGTTGTGGAGCAATCAGGCATCAAAGCGGGTGATGGCGGCTTTAATATCATTGTTAAAAACAAAACGACCCTAACGGGAGGTATCATTGTCAGCAGCGCACCGGCAGACAAAAACAACTTGATCACAGGAAGCATAAGCACCAGTGATATAACCAACAGTGCACATGCTCAAGCTAGCAGCCAAGGGTTTAGCATTTCTGGGAATGACACGATAAAAAACATTGCCAAAAATGCTTTAAGTCACGGCAAAGCCCATAATGGAGCGGAAGGATATACAAATCCTCTATCGGCGGTGCACCATCATCCTCACTGATACAACTGGACAGAGGGCGATGGGGCAAGATGCTGGACAAATCATTGGCTCTCTCTCTCAACCACAACACCGCAGCAGTCCACCAGGGCTGTCGCACCGATAGATGCCATATTGCTTGAGGGCATCGTTCATAATCGCTTAGACATGATCAATGATTTATCGGATGAAGGTCTTGGATACTGGGACAAAGTGCGCGAAATGACAAATGTCAAAGAGCATCCAGTAGGTGAGGTTGAGCATGATGAAAATGGCAATGTCCTCTATTTAACTGATGAAAATGGAGAACCTATATAAAGACAGTGATGGAAAATATATTACTCTGTATCACTTTTTAAAAGCTGAAGATGAGCAGCCAGCATTTACAAGTTGGTTCTGATGGAAACAGGCGTATGTTCTAAAATGGCATTTTTAACACATCCGATGATGCTGCGTGTTATGCTGTCCAGTTTGCTGACAATGATTATGGTCCCCTTTATTTTACATACTTCCCACAAGCTAAAGACTGGGAAGTGGAAATAGGGATAGCGATTTTTCAGAAGCTTCTGGAAAGTAAACTTTTTTGATTGACCAATTCAACCAAGAAATTCCAGGATACAATGTATCTTTATGGCAATACAGGATTGCATATTGATGCCCATAGTCGTGGCAGTTTGACAGGCTTTAATATGATGAATTCTTTCAAACAAGAAGGTATGCACGGGATAGCCGACAACACGAATATCAATTTCTATAGACCAGCCTTTAATGTTTTAGTTGCATCTGGTCTGTTAGGTTATGTGAGTGATGGCAAACAAACTACTATTGGCTTTGATGGGAATAGATATGACTTTGTAAGCAGAATTATTGGTGTATACCTACGAGACAATACCTGCTGGTAGTAACGTTTGGAAAGAATGATTGAGAGTGGCTACAAATCCCATAAGTTCCCATACCTGTCTTGGAGATGCGGGCCAAGCATGTCGGTATGTTTACGGCTCATCCAATCGAGTACAAGTCCCTTTAAGGAGGAACAAATGAAACAAACTCTAAAATTATTAAGCGCTGTAACTTTGTTCAGTATAGCCGGATGTCAATTTAACAAACCTCCTCTAGGAGAGGTGACAGCGTGGAAGAAACCAGGAGCAGATTTTACAGAGGTAGGAAAAGCTTTGTTAGAATGTGGAATGCCAACACCTTATTATACCGATCCAGAAAGCAGAAAGCTAAGTAACAATGCATGGGCAACAATTCATGCGTGTATGGTTCAATCAGGTTTCCATTATGAAAATGAACATGAGGGAGGATGGTGTTATACTTTTAGAGACGAAAACCTTCCCATTTGTCGTCCAGGCGCTGTCATACCACAGCGAAGTGTTGAGAGACGCTTAAATAGCCCTTATTGTAAAAAACATTCAGAACAACTTGAATGCAAACCTTAAGTCTTGCTTCAGCAGAGAAAGCCTTGTCCTCCCTTCCGTGACAAGGTTTTCTTTTTATGCCGCGTCGTTATAACGTTGCTGTTTTGCTTGCTCGATGACATTCAAAAGATCCGATTGTAACCAACGGGACAAAAAACCAAATTTTAAAGGTTTTGGGAGAGAGCCATTGGTTACATGACGGCGGAATGTTGAAACACTCATATGAAGCAATTTTGCACTTTCACGGTCTGTCAAAAGAATATCATTTTCTGTCATAATAATTTCCTTTCACTATAAAAAAATGGTAACAAATCATAAGCATTTATTAACCATATTTTTGTTCATTTTTGAAGATATTTTATTTATAGAAAACAATATTTTATCATATTTTTTCTGATGTGATAAATTATGACTCTTATTGAGAAAGAATGAGAGACAAGAGAGTTAAAGTTATCCACAGATAATGGGGTTATTCACCCCATATTTTAGGTTTGACCGGTGACATAAGCCGCCCATTTATCCATATAGATCCGGCGTTGTTCTAGATAGTCAGTACGACGATAGGCACGCTCTACTTGTCCTCCTACTGTATGACTTAGAATGGTTTCAGCGACCTCATAGGGGGCATCGGTTGTTTCTGCTAGCCAATCGCGTAAACTAGAGCGAAAACCATGGGGGCAGGCTTCAAGTTTATTGTCTCTCATATATTGAGCCATACACTTCTCAGCGAGGGGACCGCGACCTCTAGCAGAAAAAAAGAAATCATTACGAGAAAGCAATCGTGCTTGTTTTAAAATGTCTAATGCTTCTGTTGATAGAGGCACGCGAAATTCTGTTGTAGCATCACGCCTTCCTTTCATATTCTCAGCAGGAATGGTC
>NZ_JBHIOH010000065.1:0-4436 GCF_042195375.1 Bartonella sp. CL100XZDX
ATGATGCGATTAATGGTAGTCAGATTAACACGATTTCTCAGAATGTAGCTAAATTCCTTGGTGGCGATGCAAAATTTGTTGACGGTACGTTTACAGGACCAACCTACAAGTTATCCAAGGTTGATGCAGATGGTAATATAACAGACAGTTCTTTTAATAATGTTGGTAGTGCATTTACTGGTCTTGATGCAAATATCAAGAATGTGAATGCACGGATTAAGGAAGTTTCTGAAGGGGTAGCGCAGGATTCTTTGAATTGGAGCAAGGAAGCCAATGCCTTTGTAGCACGTCATGAAAAGAGCAAAGAAGAAAAAGGCAGAGCTGTAAGGACACAAGAAAACAGTAGAATTACGTTTCTAGCAAATGGTGAGATTAGCGCCAAATCAACAGATGCTGTAACGGGTAGTCANCCTTGCAAATGGTGATGTTTCTAAAGATTCAACGGATGCTGTAACGGGTAGTCAGCTTTTTGAAACGAATGATAAGGTTATTACTTATTTAGGGGGCAATGCAGCTTTTAATAATGGTGCGTTTACAGGGCCAACCTATAGTTTATCGGAGATTGATAAAGATGGTAAGATAACAGCCAAACCTTTTACCAATGTTGGTTCAGCATTTGAAGGACTTGATACAAATATCAAGAATGTGAATCAGCGTATTAAGGAAGTTTCTGAAGGAGTCGCACAGGATTCCTTGAATTGGAGTAATGAAGCCAATGCGTTTGTAGCTAAGCATGGAACGGAAGGAAGCAGTAGCAAATTGAAGTTTCTTTTAGATGGAGAAGTTTCTAAAGGTTCAACAGAAGCGATCACTGGCAACCAACTTTATTCAATGAATCAAACAGTTGCGACGTATTTTGGTGGAGGAGCTGGCTATGAAAATGGAAAATGGGTTGCCCCTACCTTCAAGCTTAAAACTATCAATGATGATGGTAGTACTGGTGAGGAAAAGGTTTACAATAGTGTAGCGGAAGCATTTGCTGGTGTTGCGAGTTCTATTACGAATGTTCATAATGATGTGACGAATGTAGTGAGTGATAGCCTTGCCAAGCAGGATGATGATACGAAGGTTATTACTATTGGGAAAGAAGTAGAAGGTACAGAACTCAATATTGCCAACAGTAAGAAAGAAGAAAGGATTCTTTCTGGTGTTAAGGCAGGAGTGCTTTCAGCAGAATCGACAGAAGTTGTAAATGGCTCTCAGTTATTTGCGACTAATAAAAATGTTACGACAGTGACTACCAGTCTAGACAGTGTTTCTAAAAATACATCGAGCTATTTAGGTGGTGGTGCTGATGTGCTTGTAGGTAATCTTCCGACGTATGTTGTTGGTGGTCAGTCATATCATGATGTTGGTTCAGCCTTTAGCGGTGTTGATACATCGCTGACAGATCTTCATAATGAGCTTTCTAAGAACAGCAATGAACTTACGCAGACCATTGAGCAGAATGCTTTGTTGTGGAACGATGACGCGCATGCCTTTGTGGCGCGTCATGTAAAGAACAAAGAGAAAGATGGTCAAGTTATAGCGGAACAAGAAAACAGCAAATTGAAGTTTCTATTAGATGGAGAAATTTCTAAAGGTTCGACAGAAGCGATCACGGGCAATCAGCTTTATTCAATGAATCAGACATTTGCGACCTATTTTGGTGGAGGTGCAGGTTATGATAAAGATGGACAATGGAAAGCACCAAGTTTTGTGATCAAGAAAGTTGATGCGGAAGGTAAAGAAAGTGAGGAAAGCTACAATAGTGTAGCGGAAGCATTTGCTGGTGTTGCGAGTTCTATCACGAATGTTCATAATGATGTAACCAATGTTGTCAGTGATAGCCTTGCCAAGCAGGATGATGATACGAAGGTTATTACTATTGGGAAAGAAGTAGAAGGCAGTGAAATCAATATAGCCAACAAGACTGGTACGGATCGGACACTTTCCGGTGTTAAGGCAGCAGAGAAAGACAATGAAGCAGTCAATAAAGCGCAACTTGATAAAAGTTTAGAGAAGCTTTCTACCAGTCTTCAGTCTGATGATTCAGCTGTTGTGCATTACGATAAAAAAGATGGTGATAATGGCGGCATTGATTACACGAGTGTGACTTTAGGTAAAGGTAAGGATGCAGGACCAGTTGCACTTCATAATGTTGCCGAAGGTAATATTGCTAAGGATTCAAGGGACGCAATTACAGGTGGTCAGCTTTATTCCTTAGGGGACAATGTTGCAACTTATTTAGGTGGTGGCGCTGAATATAAGGAAGGTCAATGGAGTGCTCCAAGCTTTAAAGTTAAAACTGTCAAAGGTGATGGTAGTGATGTTGAAGATAAGGAATATAAAACTGTAGCGGAGGCATTGGCTGGAGTTGGTGCTTCCATCACCAATGTTCGCAAAGAGATTAACAATGAAATTACTAATGTTGTCAGAGATAGCCTTGCCAAGCAGGATGAAAAGACAAAAGTTATCAATATTGGTACAGAAGTAGAAGGCAGTGAAATCAATATCGCAAATAAAGACAAAGGGGATAGAATACTTTCCGGTGTGAAGGAAGCAACGAAGAATAATGAAGCAGTCAACAAAGAGCAACTTGATAAAAGTTTAGAGAAGCTTTCTAACAATCTTCAGTCTGATGAATCGGCTGTTGTTCACTATGATAAAAAAGATGGTGATAATGGCGGCACTAATTATGCGAGTGTGACTTTGGGTAAAGGTAAGGGTTCTGCATCTGTTGGTTTGCATAATGTTGCCGAAGGTCAGATTAGTGAGAATTCGCATGATGCGGTTAATGGCGGTCAGATTTCTAAGGTTTCTCAGGATATTGCGGAATACTTAGGTGGAGGTACAAGCTTTAAAGATGGTACTTTCACGGGTCCAACCTATAAATTATCCAGTGTTGATGCAAAAGGCGAGGAAGTAGAAAAATCCTATAGTGATGTTGGTTTAGCCATTGAAAGCATTGATACGAATTTCAAGAATGTAAATAGCAACCTAACGAATAAGTTTAATGAACTTACTGAAAACATCACGAATATTACTCAGGAAGTTCAAGGCGATGCGCTGTTGTGGGATAAGGACGCAGAGGCATTTGTAGCGACGCATGGAGAGAAGGAAAGCAAGAGTAAGATTACATTTCTTTCCAATGGAGAGGTTTCTGCAAGCTCAAGTGATGCGATCAATGGTTCACAGCTTTTTGAGACGAATAAGACTGTTGCAACTTATTTAGGTGGTGGCGCTGAATATAAGGAAGGTCAATGGAGTGCTCCAAGCTTCAAGGTTAAGATCGTCAAAGAAGATGGCAGTGCTGTTGAAGAGCAGAGCTATGATGATGTTGCCAAAGCATTTGCAGGTGTAGGGAATTCATTCACAAATATTCACAAAGAGCTTAAGAATGAGATTAACCAAGTTGTAGGAGATAGTCTTGTTAAGCAAGATGAAAAGACACATGTTATTAGTGTAGGGGGTGAAAAGAGTGGTACAGAAGTTAAGCTTTCGAATATTGATGGTGCTGCACGGACCCTTTCCGGTGTGAAATCAGGAACGCTTTCGGAAGCATCGAGTGATGCAGTGAATGGTTCACAGCTTTTTGCGACCAATCAAAATGTAAGCAGTGTGTCAAACAATCTTGAAACAACAGCTACGAATATAGCTAAATCTTTAGGTGGTGGCGCTGAATATAAGGAAGGTCAATGGAGAGCTCCAAGTTTCAAAGTTAAGAGCGTTAATGAGGATGGTAGTGCTGTTGAAGAGCAGAGCTATGATGATGTTGCTAAAGCGTTTGCAGGTGTAGGGAATTCATTCACGAATATTCATAAAGAGCTTCAGAATGAGATTAATAGAGTTGTAGGAGATAGTCTTGTTAAGCAGGATGATGCTACGGAGGTAATCAAGATAGGTGGTGAAAAAGAGGGTAGTGCAATCACAATTGCAAATATGAATGGTGATGCACGTAGTCTCTCTGGCGTGAAAGCTGGCACACTTTCTGAAGGCTCGACAGAAGCAGTGAATGGTTCTCAGCTTTATTCCTTGAATCAGACGCTAGCGACTTATTTTGGTGGTGGCGCTCACTATGAAGATGGTCAATGGGTAGCACCTACTTTCAAAGTTACGACATTTAATGATGATGGTAGTCCAGAAGAGCGTAGCTATCCCAATATTGCTGAAGCGTTTGCCGGTGTAAGCAATTCATTTACAAAGCTTCATAATGAGATTTCAGACAATATTGAGCAGAATGCGTTGTTGTGGAGTGATGAAGACAGTGCGTTTGTAGCGCTTCATGGGAAGGGAGATAAAAGAAGTAAGAGCAAACTGAAGTCAGTTTTAGATGGCGATATCTCTGAAGGTTCGACAGAGGCGATTACGGGCAATCAGCTTTATTCCTTGCATCAGACGCTAGCGATGTATTTAGGAGGAGGAGCTAGCTATGAAGGTGGCGAATGGAGGGCTCC
>NZ_JBHIOH010000066.1:0-113682 GCF_042195375.1 Bartonella sp. CL100XZDX
CGTCAGTGGCTTTTTCTATCACATCAGATGCTGCTTTATCAGCTGCTTCAGGTGCTTTCTTCACATCATCGACAGCCTTATTAACAGCGTCAGTGGCTTTTTCCGCCGCATCAGATGCTGCTTTATCAGCTGCTTCAGGTGCTTTCTTCACATCATCGACAGCCTTATCAACAGCGTCAGTGGCTTTTTCCGCCGCATCAGATGCTGCTTTATCGGCTGCTTCAGGCGCTTTCTTAACATCATCAATTGCCTTATCAACAGCGTCAGTGGCTTTTTCCGCCGCATCAGATGCTGCTTTATCGGCTGCTTCAGGCGCTTTCTTAACATCATCAATTGCCTTATCAACAGCGTCAGTGGCTTTTTCCGCCGCATCAGATGCTGCTTTATCGGCTGCTTCAGGCGCTTTCTTAACATCATCAGTTGCCTTATCAACTGCATCAACTTTATCCGTATCATGTGCAGGATATTCGGAAGCCTTTCGTGCCGCACTTTGAACAAGTGAAGTAGAACAAGCTATGAAAACCCCCATATAAAAGAGTGTTTTCCAATTGATTTTACGATACATTCTTTTTTCCCCTTAAGAGCTTATTAAATAGTTGAAACAAACAATCTTCTTTTTAATGACTATTCATGTCATTCAACGTTGTCACAGCACGTCGATTTTGATTCCAACAGGAAATATCATCACATACTGCTACAGGTCTTTCTTTTCCGTAAGAAATTGTTTGAATCCGTTGTGCAGACACACCTAGAGACACCAAATAGTTTCGCACAGCAACAGCACGGCGCTGTCCAAGTGCCAAGTTATATTCACGTGTTCCCCTCTCATCAGCATGACCTTCGATCATAATAGAATAATAAGGATAATGAAGCAACCATTCTGCTTGGCGCGTTAAAATACGTTCCGCATCAGCATCAAGTGAAGAAGAATCGAGACCAAAAAACACGCGATCACCCACATTAACCGTAAATTCTTGTCCTGAACCTGGTGACATCTGATTCAAACCAGCATCATTCATATAAGCGCCATTCATACCGTTAAGTGCACCAACATTTTTTTTGCCACACCCACCCAAGCATAGTGAGAAAAGAAAGAGGATAGCTAAGGAATGAGAGATGGTTTTTTTGGTAGAGCGCATAGTCCGTTTCTCCTTGAATTTCGTAAAGAAGGGTCAATTCTTAAAAATATTTTTAAGAATAACCGTTAATTCCTAATGAAGACGAAATTTTTTCTGTTTTTTTTCGTCCTCATTTTTACTTTTAAGTCTCTGCCAATTTTTCTTCTCTTTGGCCATTCCTCTAACATTTCCATAAGAAATGTTTCCCTTATGCGTCATGGCTTTTTATGCATCATCTTGATCTTGATCTTGACGATTTTTTTGCAGCGCGTTCAGCTTTGCAAAAACTTTATCAGCGTCAAAAGTCTTATGCAGATTTTCTTCACTCTCATTTTCCTCTAGAGCAGCGTTTTCCGTCACAGAAGCGGGAAGCAACGACCTATCTTCTTCTGCAGCAACAGGGCGATTTTTCGCCGCACGCTGGAGCTCAAAATCTAAATCGATTTGCGAACACAAACCAAGCCCTACAGGATCAAGAGGAACCAAATTTGCACTATTCCAATGGGTTCTAAGGCGGATTTGTTCAATTGTCGCTTTTGTTGTCCCAATCAACCGTGCAATTTGTGCATCTTTCAACTCGGGATGGTTTGTAACCAACCATAGGATACCATTGGGACGATCTTGGCGTCGAGAAAGAGGGATATAGCGCGCCCCTTTACGTTTTTTTTCAGGAATATGCACCCTCGATTGAGAAATTTTCAATCGTGCGTTTTGATCAGCCTCCACCCGTGCAATTTCACTGCGCGTCAATTGCCCAGAACTAATCGGATCTAAACCTTTAATACCATAAGCCGCATCACCATCGGCAATAGCTTTTACTTCCAAGACATGCAATTTACAAAATTCTGCAATCTGATCAAAAGAAAGAGCTGTATTATCAACCAACCAAACAGCTGTTGCTTTGGGCATCAAAAGTTGCGTTGCCATTTTTATAAATCCTCTTCTGCGCCTCTTCTATGAGGCAGGTTACCGCCCACTCAAGAGCACTGGAACTTTTTTATATGTTTAGGTCTCTCCAACCACTCCTAAAACAAAGCGAGGCATGGAATAAACCATTTTGCTATGAGATTACATTCTGTTATAGCGTTATTTTTGCTCAACGACAAGAGATCTCTCTTGTAATGATCCTCAACTAAGGTGTCTTTACCTTTAAGATGAATTTTCTTATAAAGGGTTTATTCGATTATTTCACCTCATGCTGTGGCACATTTATTCTGGTGGGATGCGTGCTTTATCGCCTTAAATTCTAAAGAGTATCCAACTGGAAAGAAAGCCCTCAAATAGGAAGGAAAACTATGGCAGGCCATTCACAATTTAAAAATATTATGCACCGTAAAGGGCGTCAAGATGCAATGCGCTCGAAAATATTTTCTAAGCTTGCACGCGAAATTACCGTAGCAGCAAAACAAGGTGCTCCTGATCCAGCCATGAATCCACGTTTAAGGCTGGCTGTTCAAAATGCCAAAGCACAATCGATGCCGAAAGATAATATTGAACGCGCGATTAAAAAAGCGTCAGGCGCCGATGTCGAAAATTATGATGAAGTACGCTATGAGGGCTATGGACCAGGTGGCGTTGCCGTCATTGTTGAAGCTTTAACCGATAACCGCAACCGCACCGCTTCAAATGTGCGCGCCGCCTTCACAAAATCAGGAGGAGCCTTAGGGGAAACAGGATCGGTCAGTTTCATGTTTAATCGGATTGGTGAAATAATCTATAAGCCAGAAGCAGGGACAGCCGATAACATCATGGATGCAGCAATTGAAGCCGGTGCCGAAGATGTGCAATCAGAAGAAACCGGACATCATATTACCTGCGCATTTGAAGATATTGGTGAAGTTTCCAAAACACTTGAAGCAAAACTTGGTGAAGCAGAATCGATTAAAACGATTTGGAAAGCCACCACCCTTGCACCAATAGATGAAGAAAAAGCTTTGTCCGTTTTACGGCTGATTTCAACATTAGAAGAAGATGATGATGTGCAAAATGTTTATGCCAATTTTGATGTCAGTGATGAGATTTTGGCAAAATTGTCTGTATAATTCCCATCATTTGCATAAGCCCTCTCTTCATTCATGAGGGCTTCAAAAGCATCTGTTACCTCTCCTCTTTATCCGCACATATAAAAGCCCCGCGTCAATAGCGGGGAAAAGCTGTCAGTGCAACAAGAAAACCGCAATTAATTTCAGAAAACATAACCAAAAAAAAAGAAAGCATACAAAACTCTGTAGCCTCACGCCTTTCTTACATGCCCCAAAAATTATCCCTATATCCCCTCTCTATTTGATCTTTTTGTTCTTTAAGATGAACCTCCTCTCCGCTCTCAAGTGATGAAAATGATCTAGCCTCTAAACAATTGGGATTTTCCTAACGTATTCCTATGACGAATCACTCATAAAATTCACTTGAAACTTAAGGCTCAACAAACATGCACTCCCCTAAATATTCGCCACGCACTTAAAAACACTTAGAATATATCAAGGAGGTTTATACGTCCTATATCACCACACTTCAAAGGACAGTGTTTTTACAACATCACAGAATAAAAATAAGCAAATAGAAAGCCAGAGCTGATTGTTTAGCAAAGTATTGTACAAAAAGGCGGTACATCTCTCTAATCTGTTGCGGATAAATTTTTGACTTTATGGCATTAACTTTATGGCATCGTATATTTCTAAAATAACGTCATTTATCTTAAAAATCTGTCCTTTTGCTCTTACCAATCAATCAATATTCAGACCTAAAACAACCGCGTACTTGAATAAAACACATCAAAGAGCAACAGCCCCCCTGACAAGAGGACTCTTCACAAACAAAATCGAAGAGGAAGTTTAAAAAAATATATATAGCGACACTTTGAATAAAAAATTGAAATCTAGAGATCTCAGAATTTTCGACTCTATTTTTTCAAGGTACTGTTTTGAATTTTTTTAAGCATTTTCCCCCAAGGAAATTCCATTATCGATCAACAACCGTAGATGATAGATGAAACCTACATAACTCCCCATGCCCACTATAATCAATTCCTTCTTTTAAATAATTAAAAAACTATTGAGATTGTTTAAACTTGAGACTGTATTCCTTCTATATTCTGTTTTTAAGCATTTTGTTTTATTGTATATTGAGCAAAGGCGACCATGCTGGATCTGAAGCATCATTGGGAGTGGGTAATTGACGTTCATTGCGACCCGTAATATCAATCGTATAAATTTTTGGTCCCATACCGGGATTTTTGCGAAAGAACATCAGCACACGACCATTAGGGGCCCAAGTTGGTCCTTCATTGTGAAACCCCGTGGTTAAAATTCGTTCTCCTTGTCCATCAGGGCGCATAACACCGATAGAAAATTGTCCGTTTAATTGTTTTGTAAAGGCGATATAGTCACCCCGTGGAGACCAAATAGGTGTTGAATAACTCCCATCGTTTGAAGAAATACGCTGAATATCACTCCCATCCGCATTCATTTTATAGATTTGCGGCTTTCCACTACGATCTGAAGAAAAGACGATTTGTTTTCCATCCGGTGAATAAGAAGCAGAAGTATCAATAGCAGAAGTTGTTGTAAGTCGCGTCATCGTACGGGTTCGTAAATCCATGGTGTAAAGATTGGCACTCCCATCATTTTGTAACAAACTCATGATAACTTTTTGTCCATCAGAAGAAAAACGTGGAGCAATTGTCATGTTATTAAACGTTCCGATCAACTCTCTTTGCCCCATTTCAATTTGTTGGAGATAAACATGAGGTACTTGATTGTCCTCATAAGCCATATAGGTCATTTCTTGTCTTTTTGGGGAAAAACGCGGTGTAAGCACCAATTCACTTCCATCAGACATATAAATCAAATTTGCGCCATCTTGATCCATCATTGCTAAGCGTTTAATGCGTGCATTTTGGGGTCCTGTTTCATCGATAAAAACAATTCGTGTATCAAAATAACCACTTTCTCCTGTCATCTCACTATAGATCTCATCTGCGATCATATGTGCCACACGCCGCCAACGTTCTGTCGCGGTATAAAAACGCCGTCCTTTCAATTGTCTTTGTCCAAAAACATCCCATAAACGAAAATCGACCCTCAAACGTCCATCGATTTCTCTCATGACTTGCCCAGTAACTAAACCTTGCGCTTTTATTTTCTGCCAAGAAGCAAAATGCGGTTGTTTATTAGGATTAGAAATGTTTTCAAAAAAATTTGCTTTATCAAGCGGTAAAAAAAGCCCCGACCGTTCAAGATCGGCTGTCACCACAGCAGATATTTTCAACCCAATCGAATCATTGGAAATAAAGTCTGTAATTGCAATGGGAATGGGATTAAAATCAGCGCTCGAAATAGTTCCTTTCAATTGCGCATAACCCGATGAATTACTTGAAAGCCACAACCCACAAGTGACAATAAACCAAGCAAAAACTTTATGTCTCGTTATAGTCATCATGGAATGTGTCCTTTCGTTAAGCGCTTTTTTCTCGTTTATCATCTTATTTCTTGGAGGGGATCAACATTAAAGTCAAAACCTTGCCCCCATAGATCATATTGATCACGTGGGAGATCTGCATAAGGTTGGCATGAAAAGACAGCAGCGTACACCTGCCTTATCATAATAGCTTGTTGACTCTCAAGGCCGCTTACGGGATCAATGATAGGATCACCCACAACCATCCCTTCACGGTCTAAGTAAAATCGCAACCGCACAACCGGACGGTTTTTTAAATCGCCGCCAAGCGCCACAAGTTTAAGCTTCTGTTGAATACATCCCCCCGCAATATTGACCAATGTTTGTGCCATTTTTGTGGTATCATTAATATTTTTTCTTGCACCCAAAGCTTCTGGTGTATGAGAACGTTTTGCCCCCCCTCCTTGTGACCGCGCACGATTAAGCAAATTATTTTCCTCCAGAGCTAAAATATCTTCAATGGTCTGTTTCTCTTGGTTTTTCTTGTTAAGCTTTGGCGTCTTTTGATTCAATGCAGCCTCATTCTTCCTTGGAGATTTTTCGTCAAACTTTGGTTTAAACTGTGGAAGAAGAGATTTTTCTGGAAGTACAATTTTGGGCGCTTGATGAACAATCTGCTCTGCTGGTACTTTTGGGACCGTTGGAGCCAATTCTTTTGGCGATATCATCTCTTCGTTTTTGTGCGCAGGCTTGAGCGCAACCTTAGAGGCATCTTCCGGCACTCTCAAAGGCATCTCAGGTGCAACCTTGGGCGCATCCTCTGGTGCCTCCAAAGGCATCTCAGGTGCAACCTTGGGCGCATCCTCCGGTGCCTCCAAAGGCATCTCAGGCGCAACCTTGGGCGCATCCTCTGGTGCCTCCAAAGGCATCTCAGGCGCAACCTTGGGCGCATCCTCTGGTGCCTCCAAAGGCATCTCAGGTGCAACCTTGGGCGCATCCTCTGTTTTTGCTTCTAATAATTCTGGTTTTGTAAGTTCTGGTGCAAATGTTTCTGATGTGTTCTCGCTTGATGGTGGCGATGCTGTTTCAACGGGACGCGGCTTTTCCTTTGGTTGAAATGGTGCAAGACTATCTATTTGTCCCTCTCCAATATGGCGTGCATCTTCTTTCTCTTGTGGCTGCATAGTTGGTTTTATGGCAGGGACAGCACGGATAGGAGCCTTCACGGCTCCTTGTTGAGAAGAAAACTCGTCCACTAAAGGAGCAAGAGTAATGGGAATTGCTTCCAATGGTTGTGGTAAAGAGACAGAGCTTGTAAACTGAATGGCTCCCCAACTGAGAAAAATGACATGGACCACAAGGGATAAAGCCAAGCCTCGTTTCATACTATGATAGGAGTCTTTGTTCATTCTTTATGCCTTATTTATGCCTTACATTTTTTCATTTTTAATCACTCTATGCTCTTTTTAAAAAAAAATTAAAAACAACCGGTTATGCGCAATTTTATTACTTATTATTTATTGTGCTAGACTTGCTAACGCAACTTGAGAAAACCCCGCTTTTTGAATATCCGCCAGCAATTTTAATACCTGCTGATATTCAACAGTTTTAGCAACCCGCACAAAAACCCGTTGATCTTTTTGTGTAGCATCTACTTCCAGAAGAGTTTTCAGGTGTGCAATCAGGGCCTGTGACGTTTCATAATAATCTTGATTAATGGCAAAGCGCCCTTGCGCGTCAAGTGAAACCGTAAGGGGTGTTTTTTGAGCTCGTACGGGACCCGCTTGACTACGAGGCAAATCTAGAGGAATACCGTTCACTAAAAGGGGAGCAGAGACCATAAAAATAATCAACAAGACCAGCATGACATCCACAAAAGGAGTGATATTGATCTCACTCATCAGTTGGCTTCGTGAATGATGCCGCCTACGTGTATTTTTGCGAGAAGAAGAAGCAACAGAAACGCCCATGGATAAGCTCCTTTTTATAAAGAGGAAGGTGCTGTGCGTGTTTCATCAATACGCCGCGATACAATTGTTGAAAATTCATCGGCAAAATTTTCTATTTGTGCAATGATGCGCGCACTTTCATGAGTCAACTTGTTATAAGCAATAACGGCTGGAATTGCTGCAAACAAACCAATAGCGGTTGCCAAAAGCGCTTCTGCAATCCCCGGCGCGACAATGGCAAGTGATGTATTTTGAGAAGCTGAAATAGAAAGAAAAGACTCCATAATACCAATAACTGTTCCAAAAAGTCCGATAAAGGGTCCCGCGGATCCCAGTGTCGCAAGAAAACTTAATTTTGATTCTATTTTTTCACTTTCACGTCCCAGCGTCAAATCCATAGCCTTATCAATTCTGCTCTGCAAACTTTTCGATGTATGGGTCCCTTTTTCAAGAGATTTTTTCCATTCAACCATTGCTGCTATAAAAACTGCGGATATACTATTGGTACGTTGACTTTTGCATGATGCATAAAGATCTTCTAGCGCTTTGCCGGACCAAAATGTACGTTCAAACTGCTTTATTTCACGCCGTATTCTCCGATACGTAAAAATTTTATCAAAAATAATTGCCCAACTCCAGATGGAAGCGAGCAGCAACCCAATCATAACACCTTTCACGATCCAACTCGCTTGCATAAACAAATGCAACATTCCAATTGTTTCCGGATTTGTTAGTTCACCATGCGGCATAATTTTTGTCCCTCTAAATGAAAGGTGTATTTTTAAAAGTTTTATAAAACAGATTATTTTATAGTTTCTAAATTTAAGTAAAAACTCTAGTCTCACATAAATCCATGCGCTAAAACAAGACTTGTTTCTTAAATTTCCTTAAAAAGTGATGACGAGAGACATCCCTCAATGCAGGCCCCTCCTCATTTCACAACAGCATTTATGAAAAATATAACGATAAGAACTTCTCCATAAATACTATAAAAATAAAAGATATAAAAATGCATAATATAAAATCTATTATGCACCACCATCTTTACGCTTATGATAAAGAACGCTAAACCATCATACGCGTTTTAAGCTTAAAATGCTGCAATAAGTCTTAGCACTTGAAAAGATTCATAAGAAGCATTTTATTCCTTTCTTAAGTGTTTTTGTACCCACTCATCAACCCCGCTTGTGATATGTAAGAAAATGTTTTTAATTAATTCGCAGCAATAGAGCTTGAAAAGAAAAAATCTTACAAGTTTCAGAATTATCTAAAAATTGCAACGCAGTGAATTATCATTATAAATAAATATGTTATCATCATGAAAAATTATGCTTTGCCTCAGGCTATTGTTTCTCTCATTCTTTAATAAGATCACACCATCGGGCAAAAAAACGACACTAAACCACCCTACCATACCTCACGACAATGCGCCTCCCCCATGCACCCCTACAAGTCCTATATAATCTAGTGTAAGTCTCATGTAATCTCATTGTGTTGTGAATTTGCCTCTTTCAATGCCTATCATCTCTCTGGCACTATGGTATAACGTAAAAGCTTCTGTGATATGAAAAAAGCCTTTTCACGTCTTTACTTCATGAAAACCAGCTTCTTCGCTCTCTTTGCTCACTTGCGATATTTGATCGTTATTGCATTGAGAATGATACATAAGGAACATTTTTACAATTTTTTCAATGATTTATATTGCTCTCTTATGATGTGTAAGCAAATGATTTTAATTGTTTCAACATGAACAGATTTGAAATGCAAAGTATTTTATTCCTCTATTAGGGTTTGTACCCGTGAGAAGTGATAATTTATCTTTCTCAGTCAATATATTATATAATAATATGCTTTTGAAACTTTAAATCAAGAATGCATTTCTGCTTTGTATACATTGATCTCTCACTCATTTACTACGCTTAGAAGCGCACATAAAGTGATGCATTATAGATAGAAATGGATGAAACACGTGCTCTTGTGATGCCAAATGACAGTCCAATAAAAAAACAAATCAAATTGCTTAAAAACACCCTTTGGGTGTTTTGAGACAATTTTCGACCTAATGGCTTATTATCACTTTATTGCAATATTGCGCTGGGTATGTGCATTTTTATAAAAACAAATCTTAATCCATTTTTTATTTATTTTTTTTTGTACTTTTCGCTGTTTTCCGATGCCAACAAACCTTTCTTCAAAAGAAAGAAAATATCTTGAGTTTATAGCAGAAAATGGATGAGGCGACATTGTTTTTGAATCATAACATGGATGAGGCGTGTTTAATTTTGTGAAATATCATCTTCAATTTATTGTAGTGTTGTAGCAGAGCTGTTTTCTTTTGCTGTATCGTGTAACCTTGTTGGAAAACATTTAGGCTATGATAAATGTATAGTTTTAGATTGTAGATTACTTTATATCTGCCGATCTCTCCTAAAGCTGCTGGTTCAATGAATAATACTTTTAACCAAGAATTTTTGCAAAAAGTTCTTTGGGTAAACGTCGCGGTTTTGCCTCCTCATTAATCAGAGCAATTTCAACTTTGGCTGTTACCAACGTGGTCATCTCATGCAAAATAGATTGCTCCATAAAAAAGCGTGCCCCTTGGATATGAGTAACACGTGTTTTAACGACTAAAAGATTATCAATTTTAGCTGGTCTTGAAAAATTAATTTCCATATGACGAACAACAAAAAACAGTTTTTCTCCCTCAACCCCTGCTGCTAACATCTTATTATTAAAACCGGCATCTCGTAAAAACTCTGAACGTCCTCGTTCAAAAAACTCAAGATAACGCGCATGATAAACCACACCGGAAAAATCTGTATCAGCAACATAAACGCGGACCTGAAAATTATGAAAAGCGTTTGTATGATTGCTCTTAAAAGGTGTTATTTCTGTCATCGACTTCATGCCCCATAAAATCATCTAATATAGCTAATATAGCAAATTGTTTATCAATCAAAAGATTGAACACATTTTTGTGTTGAAGTTGTGGAAAGCAAAAGCAAAAAACCCTCAATAGTGCCAAACTTTTTCGACCAGAATATGTTAAAGGAAGCACGTCTCTTGTATTTTATGACCTTGCTATAAAATGTTCAAATAGTTTCTTTTAATGAAGAAATGCCTTAGTCATCTTCCCCATCCCATAAAGACGTCTGAAGTAATGAATTGTCTTGAGCATCAGAAAGTTGAGAACGCCTTTGTATAGACGTTGTAGAGGCTGGAGCAGAAAGCCCTAAATGGCTCCAAGCCTTTTCAGTTAGAATGCGTCCACGAGCGGTTCTTTGAATAAAACCTTGTTGGAGCAAATACGGTTCAACAATATCTTCAATGGCATCGCGTGGTTCTGATAAAGCAGCAGCAATCGTTTCAATCCCCACCGGTCCCCCTAAAAAAGTTTCCGCAATCAGAAGCAAGTAGCGACGGTCAAGCGAATCAAGACCAAGATGATCGACCTCAAGGCGCGAAAGCGCTTCATCGGCGATTTTTTGGTCAATTTGTTTTGCTTGTTTAACCAAAGCAAAATCACAAACGCGCCGTAAAAGCCGTCCGGCAATACGAGGGGTCCCCCGTGCTCGGCGTGCAATTTCATGGGCACCATCATCACTAATCTTGACGGCAAAAAGCCGCGCATTACGCTGCACAATATATTCCAATTCTTCTATCGTATAAAAATTGAGACGAATTGGGATGCCAAAACGGTCTCTCAGCGGTGTGGTCAAAAGCCCCAAACGTGTGGTTGCCGCTACCAAAGTAAATTTAGCCAGATCAATTTTCACCGAGCGTGCGGCCGGCCCCTCCCCAATGATCAAATCAAGTTGATAATCTTCCATGGCTGGATAAAGAATTTCCTCAATCGCCGGATTTAAGCGATGAATTTCATCAATAAACAAGACATCACGTTCTTCAAGATTGGTCAAGAGAGCGGCTAAATCTCCTGCTTTAGCGATGACCGGCCCTGAAGTAGAGCGAAAATTAACGCCTAATTCTTTTGCCATAATCTGTGAAAGCGTTGTTTTTCCCAACCCCGGTGGTCCTACAAACAAAACGTGATCCAGCGCTTCTTGCCGCGTTTTTGCTGCTTCAATAAATATTTTTAAATTAGCCCGTGCCGCTTCTTGACCAATAAAGTCATCGAGAACTTGTGGTCTTAAGGAACGATCTGGATCGTTAGGAAGGGAGGCGGAACCCAGAAGGCGTTTATCTTCATCTTTATGCATTGTTACCTTGATTTTAAGTAGGAGAAGAAAGCAATTTGAGACTATGGCGGATCAGCAGGGCAGAAGAAACAGTTTCCCCCTCAAGAGCGTTCATCGCAAGAGCAAGAGCACGGGATGCATGCTCCCGTTCAAACCCTAGCTTCATCAACGCGGAAAGCGCATCATGCGCAGGTTGATTGGTCATCTCACGCTGAGAAACCGAAACAGTCTTGAGCGCTTGTTCAAAGGGGAGTGTTTTACTTTTCAACTCACCCACAATTCTTTCACTGACTTTTTTACCAACGCCCGGCGCTCGACTAATCATCGCAACATCGTTTAAGGCAATAGCCTGTGCAAGTTCATCTGGCGATAAAGTACCCAAGATTGCCAAAGCAACCTTTGCCCCTACTCCAGGAACATTTTGTAGAAGACAAAACCACTCCTGTTCAGCTCTTGTAGCAAAACCAAAAAGGCGGATTGCGTCTTCCCGAACATGCGTTTCAATAAAAAGGCTTAATGCCTCCCCAACAGAGGGTAAAGAAGGACGCAGCCGATTTGACACAAAAACAACATAACCCACACCGTGCACATCAAGAAGGATATGATCATCAAAGATATGTTCAAGAGTGCCCTTTAATTTGCCAATCATGTTGCCACCCCACTCATATCGCCTTCCTTGCCTGATAAGATAGGTCAATACTGTTACGGTGCATACTATGACAAAGAGCAAGAGCAAGAGCATCAGCCGCATCACTGCTATCAAATTCAGCCCGTGGGAGGAGAACTTTGACCATCATATGGATTTGTTCTTTAGCCCCATGTCCAACACCAATAACCGATTTTTTCACTTTGTTGGGCGCATATTCAAAAACAGGAAGATTTGCTTGCGCAGGAACCAGCAGTGCAATTGCACGTGCTTGCCCAAGTTTTAAAGTTGCTGTAGCATCTTTATTGACAAACACATGTTCTACAGCGGCTTCATGGGGCATAAATTGATGCACAACCTCTGAAAGACCTTTGTGGATCTGACATAGTCTGGAAGCCAGCTCACACTTTACATCAGAAGAAACCGTCCCTGCTGCAATAAACTGAAGACGATTACCCGCAACATCGATAACGCCCCACCCTGTACGCCGTAATCCGGGATCAATGCCTATAATACGAATCGTCTCTGCCATAAACTACAGTCTATACACTTTTCCCCCCTGTGAATAAAGATGTGAATAAAGACAAGACCACAAAGAAAACAGCAGTACAAGACAAAACCAGTAAAAAGATAATCATCCCCCCAAATTTATACAATTATAACACGCAACGAACAGCATCTTTATGAAGCATAACTGAAATCAATCAAAACCATTCACACATCACAAGCAAGCACCTTATCAAGCACCCTCTAAAGCATAAAATTTCCCTTTCTATATCATATCCAATGCCATAACGGTTAAACATCGCAAGTGAGCAAATAGATCAGTGCTGGATTGCACATTCATAATGTGTAAAGAGGCTATGCAATGGATGCTACACACTTTGCGAAAACTTTTTACATTATAGCATGACGCTACCATAACACGACAACACGTTGATTTATAAAGATAATTAATTATTTTGTATGTTGCATAAGAATCCCGAATATCCTAAGATTTTCTCATTACAAATCTGTTTATATTGAAGCAATCAAAACCATTCTCTTACATATGAAACGTGGGATTGCCGTATAGAGTGAAACTGTACAAGAAAGGACTAAAAATAATGCTTCTAATGAATTGTCTCAAGTTCCAAAGGCTGCCGCAACATTGGGGACTGGCAAAGATGATGATAGTGCCGGCTTTCTCCTTTGCAAGCATAAAGATGAGAGAGGCTCAACGGATATGAATAAGAACTAAGAGATATTTTTGAATATACTCATCACACCACAATGACATTGCGTAGAGAGGGACATTTCATAGAGAGGAACATGCATAGGGGCACAAGGAACCCATGGGACATTCATTATATGGCACTATATGGCACTATATGGCATTTTATTTTGGATATTTTATTTTACGCGAAGGAAAATACCTTCCATTCAAAACAAAAGACGCCCAAAAACTGTAACAATGTGTATCATCCTCATTAACACACACTTTACAGCAGCTTTATAGGCATAAATTATAGAGCATAAATAAATTGATGTACAAGCCCCTACTCTATCTTAGAGCCAGATCATTATCATAACCAAAACAAAATCACACGATAGATCAACAGAAAGTGTTCCAGCTGCAATCAACCAAAGCCGATTTCCCACAAAACCAACCATACTCCATCCCATGCCATAATTTACAATCAATACCTATACCCTTCAGCTATAAGCTCAAGATATTTCCTACGCTCAAATAGAAATTAGGCAGAAAAAAGCACTCTAGATTAGTTTTAGTTGTGAAATTTCGGTTGTAAAAAAAAATGGGTATACTGCTCTAAATATCGCAAGAAAGAAGCAAGGAGCTATTATTCTCAGCACGCCCAAAAGCTGTTTTGAGTAATTCGATTTGTTTTCCCACTAGATTATCATCGTTCAAGATAAAGCCGCCGCTTATTGACCAAAGTGCTTAAACTACAGCAGCATCTCTAAATGAAAAAAATGCACGCTTCTAAACGCAATGAATGAGAAACAAATTGGCGAAAAACTTCTGGCAATTCATGCCAATGAGGGGTCTCAAGTTCTAATGCTCGGTGTATGAAGTGACACTTTTACAATGTCTTTTTTATTTGTTCTGATGACATTTCCCCTTCGCACAAAGCAAGGGAGTACCTCTAAGAACGCCCAAAAGCTGTTTTCAGTAATTCGATTTGTTTTCCCACTAGATTATCATCGTTCAAGATAAAGCCGCCGCTTATTGACCAAAGTGCTTAAACTATAGCAGCATCTCTAAATGAAAAAAATGCACGCTTCTAAACGCAATGAATGAGAAACAAATTGGCGAAAAACTTCTGGAAATTCATGCCAATGAGGGGTTTCAAGTTCCAATGCTCAGTGTATGAAGTGACACTTTTACAATTTCTTTTTTATTTGTTCTGATGACATTTCCCCTTCGCACAAAGCAAGGGAGTACCTCTAAGAACGCCCAAAAGCTGTTTTGAGCAATTCGATTTGTTTTCCCACTGGATTATCATCTTCTAGAGCACAGGAGGCCGCAGTTTCCCACCCAGCACGCATATAGGTTATCCGCGCTTCTAAACGCAATGAATGAGAAACAAATTGGCGAAAAATTTCTGGCAATTCATGCCAATGCGGGGTTTCAAGTTCCAATGTCGGTGTATGAAGTGACACTTTTACAATTTCTTTTTTTATTTGTTCTGATGACATTTCCCCTTCACGCTCTGCGCGAAGAAGAAGGAGTTGAGAAGCGATTTGCATAAGTCGTGTACTTAAATACATAGCCTCTTTTGCATAGATTGCAGAAACCTCTGCCGAAAGAGAGCGTGCTACTAATTTCCCTTCTGAGTCAATATACGCTGCGGTTTTTTCAATCAGCGCCATTGTTTCTTCATAGAGACGATTAAAAGCATTTTCAAAAGCATTATGCTCAATCATGATAATAGGTTCATCATATGGACGTTTATGTACACTCACGCTTTTATACTCCAAGTATCAGCACAAAATTATACCACTCAACGAACAGAGTATTAAAAAGTTTCTTTTGTTGCTGTATAGAACGCTTTTTTTAAAACTGCTACCTCTTTTAATTTTTTTGCGCAACGCACTTTTTATACTAAGGTTAACGTGCCCAACAAACACTATAGGAATGTTTTTTATAAACGGATCATTTTCCTTGAAAATGACCACTGCCAAGATTGCCGTTTTTCACAATAATAAGCGACTCCAAATTGCAAAGCAATACCCGTTATTATTAAGAGGGTATCGGAAAAAAACGTTTCTGTCATCACTGTTTTTATAATTTGTCCAAACATCGCAAAAATGGTTCCCGTTACAAAGACCGGTAAACTATGTTTTCCTAAAATTGCTAAAGGATGTTTCTGAGAGACATAAAACCATTTATTGATGCACGGCAAAGAAAGAATGAGAAAGGCTAATGCAAGAACATGGAGTAAACGTGGCAAGCTTAAAAAGGTTTTATTAAAGTTCAACAAGGGGGAAGACCAGCCAAGCCACCCCAAAATGCCCCACCAGTTTAAGCGAACCCATAACAGCGCCAACAAGAGATACGCTGCCGCACAAACAATCCAAAAAGACTGAAAAGCGATTTTTTTTCCTTGTTTAAGCGCTAAAGTACTGGTCAATCCTATGACAAATAAGAATTGCCAAGACAAAGGATTTAAAAACCACTTTCCCTTTAAAGGATAAGAAGGAGGAGCAATTTTATAAAATCCGCAGATAAGATACAGTGTAAAGGAGCCCAAAAGCAGCCATTTTGTCTGCTTACAACTCAAATAAAGGATAAAAGGCGCAAAAAACATCAAAACGATATAAAGAGGAAGAATATTATTATATCCCAATTGATGCCCAAAGCTTAAGGTACTCAAAAATGCGATACCAGGCTCTTTAAAAAAGAGTCCCACATTGTTCATCGATAAAAGTTTTTCTGTTTTCCATAATAAAAAGGCAGCAAAAAAAAGACTTAACGTGACAAAAGTAGTAAAAAGATATGCACCATAGAGCTGCAGAGCTCTGTACCAAAGTTTTCGGATAATAAAAGCAAAGGATTTTTGCTGTAACCGTCCATGAAAGCTTAACCCAAGAGCAATCCCTGAAAGCAAAACAAACACTTCTGCACAATCAGAAAAACCGAAATTTCTATGAGTAAAAGACTCATAGATCGTTCTGGGAATATGGTTGATGAAAATCGTCAATAAGGCTAAAGAACGAAAAACATCAATACGTGTATCACGGCGAAAAGGTTGAGTATTATGCTCAAGAATACCTTGGTATTTCATCAGTGGACTCCCACACGTCACACCCCCCTTGAAGTCCCATAAAAATGGTGCTTACCCTTATTGCCAACAAGCATGAACAGGATGAAATTTTAATTTTTAAGTGTCAAGTTTCATTTTAAGCGTTTATTTTTTAAAAGGCAAAAGTTTTTTAAAGGCAAAAGAACGAAAAGCGTCCATACGTGTATCACAACAAAAAGGCAACATATTATGCTTTAAAACACTTTCATTTCTCATAAGCAGGCTCCCACACACCCACAAATCCTTTAAATTACGTGAAAATGGTGGTCACTTTTATCACAAATAAGCATAATAGAATGAAACTTTAATTTTTAAGCATTATTTTTTCTAAGAAACAGGGATTTGACATGACACAACAAAAAAATAAACCAATTGATCCACCTCTTTTCCCTCAGTTGATTTTAACACTTGATGTTCGGCGCAACACCCCACACACATTTTTGCAGCAAATTTTGCAAACAAAGTCTTTTGCATGCGTCATCCTCTATGATTCTGAAAAGTTGAAAGATGATAGCTCTTTTTTACAACAACAAGCGCAAACTTACGCAGAAGATATTCAACATCATAACGCAGCCCTTCTCATCGCTGATGACAGCCGCATTGCTGGGCGCATAAAGGCTGATGGATTGCACATAGAAGATGATCTTAACGCTCTTGAAAGCTTCAAAAATCAGCAAAAGGAACAAAAAATCATAGGCTTTGGCAATCTACGCAATCGCCATAGTGCTATGCTTGCAGCGGAAACAGGTGTTGATTACCTGTTCTTTGGAAAACTCGGTGCTGATAAAAAACCCCAAGCACACCCCCGCAATCTCCAGTTAGCAACATGGTGGGCAGAAATTATGCAAACCCCCGCCATTATCCAAGCAGGAAGCGATTTTTCAACCTTTGATGAAGTCTTAAAGACTGGATGTGAATTCATTGCTGTAGAAGAAGTCATTTTGGGGAACGACAACCCCTTAATACTGCTTAAAACAATGCAAGAAAAATGTGAGAAAACCCCCTTGTAATATAGGAGGAGAATTTATAAATAAAGCGTTAACTTTCGTGCTTCTTATATAGAGCACATAACGCCATATACAAATAGGAGAAAAATTCGTTTCGTTCATTCACAATTCAATCAGATCGCTTTATCACGCAGTAAAATTTCCCATCATTTAGTCAAGTTTTCCCACGTTTCAATCAATTGAATGGAAGGTGACCGTCTCTTTTTGTGCATTGTATAAGAAAATGAAATCATAAAGCTATTTAAATTCAAATAGTTATAAAAATAAATCAACATTTTATATTAATAACCAGCGATATTGAAAGAATATAAACAGTGAAATATAGCGGCACCTTCGAAGACCTTAAAGATATAGTTAAAACAGCTGGATATAAAATCATAGAAACTAAGTTTCTATCACTTAATTCTTCTAAAGGATATCAGATCAAAACCTCCGAAGGAGGCGTTATTAATTGGTATGAAAGCACAGGAACAATCAACGTTCAAGGCAAAGAATCCGCTGTGACAAATCTAGAAAAAGCTTTGGTTAAACACATACAAGAAACATCAACGAATCCTTCTCCAAAGACTGCTTCCAATACCTTAGAATCTTCTCCTAAAAAAATTTTTATCGTTCATGGTCATGACCGTACTGCCCTAAAGCAACTTACATCTATTCTTAATGATTTTAATCTTGAACCATACATTTTACAAAATACTGGCGGGAATGGCTTAACCATCATTGAAGCTTTAGAAAAAGGAATCTGTAGCGATTTCATAAAATTTGGTATTGTGCTGCTTACTCCCGATGATATAGGCTATGCCAAATCTGCCGGCAAAAAAGCAGCACAACCCCGTGCACGACAAAACGTTATTTTCGAAATGGGTATGTTAGCTGCCGCGCTTCCTCTTGAGAGGATTGCTATTCTACAAAAAGAAGGCATTGAAATACTTTCAGATGTTAATGGAGTTTACTACCTTTCTTTTAAAGAACACGTAAAAGAAACATTTCCCAAACTTATTAAGCGCTTAAAAGAAGCTGATTTCTCTTTTAATACAGATACAATTACTCATGCATTAAATTAAATTTGAATAATGCTTATGTTTATTTTTTAAAGCGCACACCCAAAATCACAAGGCACTCCACCACATTCCACAGACACACATCCTATAGCACAGAGAAACGATCACCCCCCACTCTTATTCAAACAGCAAGCGATTGTGCAAATTTTAATGAAGAGACCGCGCGTGAATTCATTACCGTGGAAGAAATCATTTTAGTCTCTTTGATAAACGCGGGGCTGTTGTCATGATTTTGGTAATTGTTCCAGAAAGGTTTAAGAGGCAGCCTCTCATTAGATTAAAGAAAAATAGGAAATTCACGTCGGGCATGTACTACAGCTACAATTTCGATTTGATGTGCAGCTACTCGATACAATATAAGGTAATTTGGATGCGCTACAATTTCTCGTAATCCTAATACCTTCTCACTCTGTCTGTATAAATATGGATGTTCAGCCAATGGCAGTACGGATGCTTCCAAAAACCTTTTCATTCGGCGGCGCGCGCAGCAGATGGATTTTCGCGAGCAATATAGGTAACATCTGACGCAAATCGTCACGTGCCGAAGACAACCAAACAACCGGAAGCATCACTTGTCCTGTTCAGCTTCAAGCTGACTGATTATAACTTCCATTTCAGCCATAACCTCATCATGCGGAATAGGAGGATATGGATTTGCAAGACTGCTCGCTACCTTATCGCGCAGCCATGCAGTGTAGCTGCTTTCCTGTTCAACGGTTTTGAACTCTGAAATTAGCGGAGAAAGGGTGGTCTTCATAATATATGTCCTTTCTATTCCTGAATATTGGAGATAATTACTCTTGTCTATGTTGTCAATATTAGCGAATTGAAAATGTTTAACTTTTAAGCGTCCAAAGTTCTTTTGATCTTAAAACTTAAGGCTTTTTAACCCTCTCAAAAAACACGAGGGCTAATGTCATGATTTTGACAATCATTCCAGAGAGATTTAAGAAGCGGATAGCCTCTCATAAAAAAACAAATTTTGTAAGTAAAAAACTATTTTTATTGTAAATTTCCTGAAATTACTTTATGAATTAAAAGATGTTTTGGTCGCATACGCAACGACCAAAAGGGGCCTTGAAAACCCTAAGTTCTAGCGTAAAGATGAGCCCACTTTGTGGGTATCCCGGAATTCCGGGAGTTTTTGCTATGTCCAGGTGCTTTAAGCACTAAAAGCAAAAAGGCTGACTAGAACTCAGTATTTTCAAGCTCCCGGAATACTCATGCGAGGGCGCTCGCGACCGGCGGGGGGCTTTAAAATGCGAACCAAAGATCTTGATAATGATATTTTCATTGGCAAAAAAATTCGTTTGAGACGAAAAATGCTAAAAATGTCTCAAACAACTTTAGGGCACGCTTTAGGCGTAAGCTTCCAACAAATTCAAAAATATGAAAACGGCTTAAATCGTGTCAGCGCAGGGCGATTAAAGAAAATTTCCGATATCTTGAATGTTCCACTTTCCTTTTTTTATGCCGATATCTTAACAAAACAGCAGTCCCCATACCACCATGATGAAATCGCATCAAGCACAGAGGAATACCTGCTGCTCAAAAGATTTAGAATTCTAACAACGGTAAAAAAGAAAGCCTTTTTACAGCTGATCTCTGATGAGAATGCAAGCTAACATAACGCGATAGTGTGTGCTATTCAAAGTCCCCTTTGTGAACACTTTATTGCTTGAATGCAAAACATGCCAACTCCCTGTTTTAAGAAGCGACACGTTAAGAGACACTATTTTAATTTTTATTGTAAATTTCCTAAAATTACTTTATTAATTAAAAGATGTTTTGGTCGCATACGCAACGACCAAGAGGGTCTTGAAAGCCCGAAAATCTAAACATGAATTTACCCCACTTTGTGGGTATCCCGGAATTCCGGGAGTTTTTGCTATGTCCAGGTGCTTTAAGCACTAAAAGCAAAAAAAGCTGATTAGATTTCAGTACTTTCAAGCTCCCGGAATACTCATGCGAGGGCGCTCGCAACCGGCGGGGAAAAATGCAATCTCAAAATCTTAATATTGATCTTTTTATTGGCAAAAAAATTCGTTTGAGACGAAAAATGCTAAAAATGTCTCAAACAACTTTAGGACACGCTTTAGGTGTCACTTTCCAACAAATTCAAAAATATGAAAACGGCTTAAATCGTGTCAGCGCAGGGCGTTTAATGGAAATTTCTGATATTTTGAATGTTCCCATTGCCTTTTTTTATGCCGATATCTTAACAAAACAGCAGTCCCCATACCACCATGATGAAATCGCATCAAGCACAGAGGAATACCTGCTGCTCAAAAGATTTAGAGTTCTAACAACGGTAAAAAAGAAAGCCTTTTTACAACTGATCTCTGATGAGAATGCAAGCTAACATCACACGGATAGCGTGCGCTATTCATAAGCATTCATACGTATTTTTAAAAGCAACCTCCATTGTAAGCATTTTTTCATTTTAGGGGGATAAGCCATTGATATAATAGAAGATAAGCATCTTTACATACGATAACCCCTCATCATTATTATTTTTAACAGGACTGTATTATTTTTAACAGAACTGTTTTAAACAGTCTGTCTCTCGTCGACATTTATGCTACTTTTTTAACTTACCCAACCCTACCTTGAACCAAGACGAAAAACTGAGAGATAAAAAGTAATATAGAAATGAAATTCTTATACGGCTTGTAATGATGAAAAAAAAATGTGAAAATTCTGATCGGTAATGAGGAGAAAACACCATGATCAAGAGAAGCGTGAAGCTGCTTATCTTAGGCGTGATTGGGCTTGCAAGTTCTGCTGTAATTTCAGCGGGAAACACTGAAGAAATCTCAAATTCTGAAAGCTCTTTCAATACGATTCAAGAAGCTTCAAACACTCAAGAACCCTTTCAGCCCTTAAAAGCTGGAGACTATGACCAAGCCTATGACTATTACATCCAAGGTTATTATTTAAAAGCTTTTCGTGAAGCACTCCGACGTGCTGAAAAAAATGATCCTTTTGCACAAACTCTTCTTGCCCGAATTTATATGGAAGGATGTGCTGTTCCTATTGACGGTGCGCGTGCTGCTTTATGGTTTGAACGCGCTGCAAAACAGGGGGAACCCCAAGCACAACTACGCTATGGACTTATGTTGTTTGATGGTAACTTTATAAAACAAAATCAAGGACTTGGTGAGCAATTCATTCAAAAAGCTGTCAAAGCAGGCGTCAAGGAAGCCTATTTTTATTATGGACAACTGCTTCTTTATAAAGCCTCACAGGAAAAACAAGCTCTCCCTGGTGTTTCTTCCCAAAGTCGTGAAAATGAAGCAATAGAGCAAGCCTTAAAATGGTACTTAAAAGGTGCTGCTCTTGGCGATGCTGATGCTGCTTTTTCTGCTGCAAAAATTCTTTCCTTAGGCACATTAAAACGACCAAAGGATGATCGCAATGCCCGCAAGCTCATGGAGGTAGCGGCTCAAAACAACCACTTAAAAGCTCAACTTCATTTAGCACAATGGCTTGTACAGGGGCGTGGAGGAGAAACAGATTTTCAGCGTGCTTTTCATTTACTTCAAAGAAATGCTATCAACATGGTAGCACCAGCACAGATTTCCCTTGCAAGGCTTTATCGAGATGGCACAGGAACAAAAGGCGATATAATAATGGCAGCGGCATGGTATACGCTCGCAAAGGAGGCAAAAATGCAAGCCCCTGATCTTGAAATAATGCTCCAAGGCATGGATAAGGCACAACTAGAAAAAGCGCACAAAGAAGCAATAAAGCTCCTTCCTGTTTTTTAAAATACTCCTCTCTGCATCAAAAAGATAAAATTTATAGAAATTCCGAGAGATTTTGCTCTGTCCAGGTGCTTTAAGCACTAAAAGCAAAATGCTGATTCGGACTCAGTGTTTTTAACTCCCGGAATACCAACGCGAGGGCGCTCGCAACCGGCGGGGGCTTTAAAATGCGAGCCAGAAATCTTGATAACGACATTTTCATTGGTAAAGAAAACGCACTGGTATCATTTGCTTAACAAACAATACCCAATAAGCAAAAGAGCTAGGCTATCCCGAAAATTCCGAAAGCTCTATTTTTTCATTCTTTTTGCTTAGATGAAAAACACGCCGTCTCTTATAAAAAAGCTATTTTTTATTGTAAATTTCCTAAAATTACTTTATGACTTGAAAAGTGTCTTGGTCGCATATGCAACGACCAATAGGGATCTAAAAACCCGAAAACTCAAACATGAATTGACCCCGCTTTGCGGGGATTCCGGGAGATTTTGCTATGTCCAAGTGCTTTCAGCACTAAAAGCAAAATGCTGATTTGAGTTCAGTGTTTTTAGACTCCCGGAATACCAACGCGAGGGCGCTCGCAACCGGCGGGGGCTTTAAAATGCGAGCCAGAAATCTTGATAACGACATTTTCATTGGCAAAAAAATTCGTTTGAGACGAAAAATGCTAAAAATGTCTCAAAAAGCATTAGGTCAACATTTAGGTGCCACTTTCCAACAAATCCAGAAATATGAAAACGGATTAAATCGTGTCAGCGCAGGGCGTTTAAAAGAAATGGCCGATATCTCCAATGTTCTACTTTCCTTTTTCTATGCTGATATCTTAACAAAACAACAGCCCCCGTACTCTCATGATGAAATCGCATCAAGTACAGAAAAATACCTGCTTCTCAAAAAATTTAGAGTCCTAACCTCGATAAAACAAAGAGCCATTTTACAATTACTCTCTGATCAAAATGAAAGCTAACATCATACGATAACACACACCACGCTCTATCCCATGAGACACTCATAATAAACTCCGTATGCACATATTCTTAATTAAAAACACCTCATGGTTTTAGGGAACTTATATCATTACCATCAATTATATCATTGCCATCAATGATGATATTTTACGACACAACGGGATAAATTTCCCCAAAATCTAAAAAATTTTTGTGCAAATTTTTAAAAAGCTTGCGTCTGAGCGCTTTTTATGGTCTTGCAAAGAACTGAAAAGCAAAAATACATAAAGGTCCTTTTTTACTTAAGCTTTTCTCTTTGCAAAAAGCAGGAGAAAGCCCATAAAGAGCACACAGGACCATGAGAGAGCCGCAAGGTTAATCAAAGGGATTTTAGCCCGAAAATAACAAAAGAGCTTGACTGTTAAAGGCAGCAAAGAAAAGCGCCATAAAGATAACAAGAGAGTTCTTTTTGCAAGAATAGAATTGGATAGAAACGATGAAAATTAATGGCAATGAAATTCGCCCTGGTAATGTGATCGAACATCAAGGAAGTTTATGGGTTGCAGTTAAATGCAACGCTGTAAAACCAGGAAAAGGTGGTGCATTTAACCAAGTTGAAATGAAAAATTTGATTGATGGTACAAAACTTAATGAACGATTTCGCGCTGCTGAGACCGTTGAACGCGTGCGCCTTGAACAAAAGGATTTCACATTTCTTTATCAACAAGGGGATGCTTTGGTCTTTATGGATTCAGAATCTTATGAACAACTTGAACTTCAAAAGGATTTTGTTGGTGAACGTGCTGCGTTTCTCCAAGATGGGATGACTGTCACAGTTGAACTTTATCAAGAAAAGCCTATTGGCATCTCACTTCCTGATCAAGTTGCTGTCACGATTGCGGAAGCCGATCCTGCCATCAAAGGACAAACGGTTACCTCCTCTTATAAACCCGCCATTCTTGAAAACGGGATTCGTATTCTTGTTCCCCCCTTTATGAATGCTGGTGAACGTATCATTGTAGACACCAATGAGTTGATTTATTTGCGTCGTGCAAATGAAAAAGATAAATAAAGGAATAAAAAATGGCCCATTCTGCAGTCATGAATGTCATGGTGCAAGCTGCAATGAAAGCAGGACGCTCGTTGGTACGTGATTACGGTGAAGTGCAAAATTTGCAAGTGTCTTTGAAAGGACCAGCAGATTATGTCAGCCAAGCAGATCGCAAAGCGGAAAAAATTATTTTCAATGAATTAAGCAAAGCGCGCCCCAAATTTGGTTTTCTGATGGAAGAGTCAGAAGAAATCATTGGAGAAGATTCACAACACCGTTTTATTGTTGACCCTTTAGATGGCACCACAAATTTTCTCCATGGCATTCCTTTTTTTGCTGTTTCCATTGCCTTAGAAAGCCAAGGGAAAATCGTTGGTGGTGTCATTTACAATCCCGTGAATGATGAACTCTTCACCGCAGAACGCGGGTGTGGTGCTTTTTTCAATGACCGACGCTGTCGCGTTTCTGCACGGCGCAGACTAGAAGATTGTGTCATTGCCACAGGCATGCCTCATTTTGGTCGCCCAAATCATGGAGCCTATCTTATTGAATTACGTAATGTGATGGCAGAGGTTGCCGGACTTCGCCGTTTTGGTGCTGCTGCGCTTGATTTAGCTTATGTTTCTGCTGGAAGAACCGATGGCTTTTGGGAAGATAACCTGCAAATTTGGGATATGGCTGCTGGAATACTGATGGTTCGTGAAGCAGGTGGTTTTGTCACCGATAAAGAAGGCGGTAGCGATATATTCCGCAAAAAAAATATCATTGCCGGCAATGAACACATTCGCCTAAAATTAGAAAAAACCCTCAAAAAAGGCATTTAAACCTCAGAAAAGATCTAGCAGATTACGTCAGCCAAGCAGATCGCAAAGCGGAAAAAATTATTTTCAATGAATTAAGCAAAGCGCGCCTCAAATTTGGTTTTCTGATGGAAGAGTCAGAAGAAATCATTGGCGAAGATTCACAACACCGTTTTATTGTTGACCCTTTGAGATGGCACCACAAATTTTCTCCATGGCATTCCCTTTTTTGCTGTTTCCATTGCCTTAGAAAGCCAAGGGAAAAATCGTTGGTGGTGTCATTTACAATCCCGTGAGTGATGAACTCTTCACCGCAGAACGCGGGTGTGGTGCTTTTTTCAATGACCGACGCTGTCGCGTTTCTGCACGGCGCAGACTAGAAGATTGTGTCATTGCCACAGGCATGCCTCATTTTGGTCGTCCAAATCATGGAACCTATCTTATTGAATTACGCAATATAATGATGGAAGTTGCCAAACTTCGCCGTTTTGGTGCTGCTGCTCTCGAATTTAGCTTATGTCGCCGCAGAAAAAACCGATGGTTTTTGGGAAGATAACCTGCACATTTTTGATAAAACTACCAGCATACTGATGCTTCGCAAAACCGGTGGTTTTGTCACTGATAAAGAAGGCGGCAGCGATATATTTCGCAAAAAAAAAATATCATCACAACAAAACGCCCCAAGAAGCAACAACGACATCAGAAGCCAACATCCTCCCCTACTTCTCTTAAGAAATCACCGCCTACACAGCAAAAAAGATTGACTATAATTTAAAATATCCCCTCTCTGCTAAGGGCTATCACATATGCCTCTCATAGTTTTCACCTCTACATGACAACAGAAATTTTAGCAAATCCATTGATTTATACAGCCATTCCCCCCCTTCATTTAACCATTATCTCAGATAGTCTATGAAATACTCTCGAGATTTATAGTAACAAAAATCTTTGTTTTCCAAAATTGCTTTCTGCATTTCACTTGCAAGTTGGTCTTTATCTTTTTCAACAACCTCTTTCAGCGCCTTTATCTTCTCATTACCGAAGATAATTTTTAATTTTTCTTTTAACTTTTTTTCCTCAACAAGCTTCTCCCAAAAGATCAATCGGTTATCGCATTTCTCATTTGATGATTTCATCCACTCTTTAACGCCTAATTTGTAAGCTTCTTCAAATGTTGGATTCCCTTCAACAATGGAAAGATTTTTTGCTCTATTTGTGTCATTCTCTTGACAAGTATTGATTACATCTCTAACTGTGACAGAATGGCAACCATTATCAAAGGCAACATAGCCTTTTTTCACTGTTTTAATAAGCTTCTTATAGTAAATGAAAGTTTCTCTTGCCGCCTTATAATCACTGGAAATATCACACAACAACAACAACACATTCTTTTTACAATATAATAATAAAGTACACTCACCAGACCAAGATTCCGAAAGCTTTAGCATTTTCTCTATCTCTTTGTGTTCTATACTTATAGATATGTTGTCCCACAAAGTATCTGTAAATTTTTTCTTTTCATCCTCCCCTGTAAAGTTTTCCTTTTGGTGCTGTTTGCATTCAGCTGTAATCATATCATCAAGAACATATAACCACCAATGAAGTAATAACATCGTAGGTTGACTCCGTTTTTTTTTCGTAAGAGGATCTACAAACCTTTGCAGAGTTATTCCATTCTTTCTCATTAATCGCACTGCTTTTATAAAAAATTTCCTAAAATACGAGGTATCCAAGAGACTACATATTTTTTTGTAATGTTCATAAGTAAGTTTTTTTCCAAGTGCTTGCTTGTACAATAAACGCACTTTGTGATCCCCTCGAACACAAATATCCTTTACCAATGGAAGCCGATCTCCACTGAATTTCATATCTTCCCTAGGATTTTTTATCCCCAGTACGTCTCTTTCCCATAGCCTTACTCCCTCATCCCATTGTTTCAACCATTCCTGCGATACTTTTTGAGTTTTTGCAAAAAGCCTTTGTTCCCCTTGTGCAATAATATCTTTATGTCCAGCGCAATCTTGCTCTTTTCGCTCAAGTTGGTCAGTCAATTGAAGACACTTCTGTTCCCCTTGTGCAATAATATCTTTATGTTCAGCGCACTCTTGCTTTTTTTGCTCAAGTTGTTCAGTTAAATGCTTGTTCTGATAAATTGCCAATGCAAGCATTAAGCTTCCCCCACAACACACTATCATTGCCAAACCGAACAAAAAATCCACTGAGTATCCCGAATACCACGACTTCCCCATCCATATGATGCAGAAAATCATAACGCCGCATCTTACACTCCCACATTTTTTCCCCCATTTCCAAATGACCTTAATTATAGCTATTATGAATAGCTATTGCCAATTTTATGTCTTCTTCCATTCTTGCTCTCTTTTATTCCCACCAATATTTAACGCAGCTCTTTTATCGATCCCTCGATATTGTATCATTGTGTGTACATCTGATTTGAAAATCACTACATATTATATTTTAATAAAAACAATACACAAAATATAGATATTTTTTCTGGTAAAATAAAACAATTTGTATTTAATTGTACTGCTCTAATGATTTATGCACTTTTAAGAAGAGCTTTATAATTCTTAAAATGCACTCCCACAATATTGGTTCAAAGTACTCAAAAGCCTAACACAGCAAAACATGGCTGCGTGCTCACCTTGTTTTATAAAATTGATAAAAAGCGTCTTTCTACTCATTTATCGGCTCTTTTTTAGTAAAGCGACATCATCATACACTTTCCTAATCCCCTCAATATTACTACAGCCCCTAAAACTTGAGACGCTTCATGAAGAAGACTTATTCTTTCTTTAAGTATTTTTACTTCACGCAATCTTCCCTGCTTGGTATATGCAAGAGACATGGTTTTGACTAATGCAACATAACCAAATTTGAAACGAGAAATTCCATGTAAGATCTTTCATGAAAAACAATGAGTTATCATTATAAATCAACGTGACAGTGCTGTTATGAAGAGAACTCCTCGCTCATCTTAATAGTCCATAGCAACTGGATATCGTTTTATATTCTATACACAGAAGTGTCTTTATAAAAATACTTCATCTCAGGCAAAAAAAAAGAACAGCCCGTTAAAAAAGAAAAACATCTCAATGCTTGCCTTTCTTTTTTCCATGAGAGATTTAAATTGATAAGCCTGTCTGAAAAGAGTACTGTTTATGCCCTTAAAAATACTGCTCTTGTATCAAGATCACTTACTCAGATGAGAATTGCAGTTTAGCCAAATGCGCATAAACATTATTTTTTATAATGAGTTGTGTGTTCCTTCTTCCACGAGAGCGCCTTTATCCATCACGAGAATACGATCTGCTTTTAAAATTGTTGCCAAACGATGTGCAATGACTAGGATTTAGGATTTTGCATCAATCCTTCTAAGGCATTTTGCACCAACTTTTCACTGTTTGCATCTAAAGAAAATGTTGCTTCATCAAGCAGTAAAAGTTTGATTTATAATAATAATTCATTGTTTTGTATGTTGAATGAGAATTCCGAATACCGTAAGTTTCTCTCATTTCAAACCTGTTCCATGTTGAATCAACAAAAACCATGTCTTTTGCACTTTACAAGCAGGGAGAGCCCGCGTGAATAAAAAAACTATTAAGAAAGGGCTTAAAATGCCTATAGTAAATCGTCTCAAGTGCCAAAGGCTGTAGCAACATCGACGAGTTGGCAAATATAATGATGGTTCCCGATTGCAGCAAGAGGGGTGCATTTCTTAAAATCGCCCGTGCAATACCGATGCGTTGTTTTTGCCCCCAGAAAGCATAGTACCACGTTCTTCTACTTGCGTATCCAAGCCACCTAGTAAAGCTTGAATAAATTCAAGTGCATTGGCAGCTTTAGAAGCGGCAAAAATTTCCTCTCCATGGGTATGTTCAGTTCCAAAAAAGAAGAAAAGTTTGCAATTATTTTATTTCAAGTCTTTATACTCTAGGGAAGAAAGGATTTTTGCGTGTATTTCAAAATGATTTTTGAATTTAAAAAACGCAACCACAATGATTTATAGACCCATCTGTTTATGTCGGATGCGTTTTTGAATTAATATTTAAAGTACACTCTTTGATAGGATAAAAAATCCATCCATTTGCAATCGTTTTGTTTAAAACCCTTGTACCCCATAAAAAGGAGGCTTTTACATGCCAATATTACCAAAACGATTTTTGAATTTAGAAAGACGACCACCACGATCTACGAGCGTTTGGGAGCCACCTGTCCATGCCGGATGCGTTCTTGGATCAATATCTAGATTAAGAGTATCGCCTTCTTTTCCCCAAGTAGAGCGCGTCGTATATTGGGTTCCATCCGTCATAACAACGGTAATTTTGTGATAGTTGGGGTGAATATTCGCTTTCATGCGTCAAACCTTTTGCGTTTATAGAATAAAATAGCACTTGCTTGTTTTTTTAAGTGCACTTCCTTTGTCTTTTTGATACATTGATTAAAGTATTTATTCCTATAACTGAGCACGCATCAAAAAACAAGTGTTCAAGATACATCATTGTATCAAGTGTTACAAATCCAATACAGTGAGCAAAATTTTATGACATTACGTTCTCGTTCAGAAAAATCGACAAAGTCTTCCCCTAAGAAATCTTCATTCTCTTCGCTTGCAATTTTTGTTCCTTATCTTTTGCGCTATCGTTGGTTGTTTATCTTTGCTTTTCTAGCGTTATCTGTTGCTGCTCTAGTCACATTAGCTTTGCCTGTGGCTATCCGCCAAATGTTTGATCATGGGTTTTCTACTTCAAGCCATGGACATATCAATTTTTACTTTGGAATTTTGTTTATCTTAGCCTTGTTTCTCGCATTTGCTTCAGCAGCCCGTTATTACTGTGTTATCACCTTGGGAGAACGGATTGTTGCCGATTTACGGCGTGATGTGTTTGTCCATATTATGAAACTTTCTCCTGCTTTTTTTGATCGGTCACATTCAGGAGAGATTGTTTCAAGGCTTCTCACAGATACCACACAAATAAAATTAGCTGTGGGCTCCACCGCCTCTACCGCTTTGCGTCAGCTGATTATCGTGATCGGAGCCGTCGTGATGATGGTGATCACCAATGCTAAATTGTCTTTGTTGGTTTTAGCGGCTATTCCTGTTGTGGCCATTCCCTTGGTCGTCTTTGGACGTAAAGTTCGCTCTCGTACCCGCGCGGCGCAAGATCGTCTCGCAGATGCCAATGCTGTTGCTACAGAGCAGGTAAGCGCTATTCGCACTGTGCAAGCTTTTACCGCTGAAAAACTCGTTACAATACGTTTTTCACAATTGATAGAACGTGCTTTTCAAACAGCACGTGCTTCTGTAATCTTGCGCTCCTTTTTTACGGGGTTTGCAATTTTTTTGGTTTTTAGCAGTGTGGTTGCTGTTTTATGGATTGGATCGCGTGATGTTTTGAATGGAACGATGACAGGAGGGACATTAGGGCAATTTGTCCTTTATGCGGTTTTTGGAGCTTCTACTTTTGCGCAATTATCGGAACTGGGAGCAGAATTAATCCAAGCAGCAGGCGCTGCTGAACGGCTTGCCGAATTGTTACAAGAACAACCTACTATTGTAGCTCCTAAAAATCCTTTATCATTAGAGCAACCTGTTCGAGGTGAACTTGTTTTTGATCAGATTGATTTTACTTATCCTTCTAGACCACAAGAGAAGGTTTTACGCTCGCTTTCATTTTCTGTAAAAGCAGGCGAAACGGTTGCTTTTGTTGGGGCTTCTGGAGCAGGAAAAAGCAGCATTTTTTCTTTGATCCTTCGTTTTTATGATCCGACAAATGGAACAATTCGGTTGGATGGCATGGAAATTAATCGCCTTTCTTTACAAGATTTACGCAGTGCAATTTCCTATGTTCCACAAGATGTCGCCATTTTTGATGGAACATTGCGTGATAATATTATTTTTGGAACTGAAACTACCCATGAAGAGGAAATTCTTGCTGCCGCTAAAGCGGCTAATGCACTTGAATTTATTCAAGCTTTACCAGATGGCTTGGATACGCAAGTAGGAGAACGTGGTACCATGCTTTCTGGGGGGCAAAAACAACGCATTGGTATTGCACGGGCAATTTTAAGAAATGCACCCCTGTTGCTGCTTGATGAAGCAACATCTGCTTTAGATGCAAACAGTGAAAAGTTGGTGCAAGACGCTTTAGAAGGATTGATGCAAAATCGTACAACCTTGGTCATTGCGCATCGTTTGGCAACAATTTTAAAAGCTGATCGTATTCTTGTGATGGATAAAGGCGCCCTTGTGGAAGAAGGAACCCATGCCGAACTTGTGGCAAAAAATGGCGTTTATGCTTACCTCGCAAAACTCCAATTTTCGCCTGAGTAAGTGATCTTGATACAAGAGCAGTATCTTTAAGGGCATAAACAGCACTCTTTTCAGACAGGCTTATCAATTTAAATCTCTCATGGAAAAAAGAAAAGCAAGCATTGAGATGTTTTTCTTTTTTAACGGGTGGTTCTTTTTTATGCGCAAGATGGAGCATTTTATAAAGACACTTCTGTGTACAGAATGTAAAATGATACCAAGTTAATCTCTATGGGCTATTAAGATGTGCAAGGAGTTCTCTTCATAACAGCACTGTCACGTTGATTTATAAGGATAATTCATTGTTTTTCATGAAAGATCATGAATACCATAGGATTTTCTCATGTCAAACCCTCATAGTGAGTCAAACAAAATCTCTTGGCTTGCTCATCACAAGCAGAGTTGGCGTGTGGAGTAAAACGGTACAAGAAAGAGGTAAAATACCTCCCTTGCCCCTTTACGTTCTAAGGGCTGTCAAAACATTGGGGCGCTGACAAAAGAGTATACGCTGGCAAAAAGTATAATAGGTGCTCGCTTTCTTGAAGCCTTTATGCGGCTCATTTGATAGGCTCTAGGGACACAAGCTCTATCCTAAAGACTGACCACACTCTTTAAAAAACTGAATATTAAAATTTTTTCATGCCCTCTCTCACCGCTCTAAACAATAGTGTTTACCGAAAATCATGACAAATTGTAACTCACAAATACGCTTCTCTCTATTGCAAGAGTATCCTTTTATGCTCTTTCAAAAACACGAACACTTTTTGAATATTGTTTGCAGATCCGTCTTATTGAAAAAGAGCAAAGACTTTTTTAGCACTTTTGGGCTTCTTATAACTTTTGTATGAGCGCGTATAAGCAACAGCTTTTATAATAAACTGGCTTTTGGCAAAATCGTAAAATTTTATCAAATTTATTGTTTGTAAATATCACCACGACCACTGTTCTGCTCTTGCAGACACGCAACCTCAAAACACTTTCTCTTTGCTCATAAATTGTCTCTCCAGCTCGCTCTTCCAGTCATAGCCCATAAAAATAAGGATCGAGTACTTCGATTGAACACCATCTTCTCACACCACCACCAACGCCATCATTTATATTTACAGCTCTCAACTTTATAGCCACCCCCTGTCGTGCTTTAAGAAGGCATTTTAACGATGATAAGAACATGTACAAAGAGGATATATCTTTAAGGTGTTTATGTTTTAAAGCTTGCACCAAATCATAATTTTTTTGCATAGCGAGCCAAGCATATGCAGCACTGACACCCTAACCATTTCAAACCGTTCAGCTGTTTTAGCAACAGATAAGCCAAGTTATACGATTATATCTTCAACTATGCATTCACCGAGGAGCAGAGGATTTTCTATCATTTTTTAGCGCTCCCTCTTCAGTGATCCTCTAGATAATTAACTCATTCAGCATCTATACCAGCAAAGCGAAATATTACGTGCTAATTTTCCTTTACATTCATTAGCTAAGCCCCCTCAAAATGACCTTTTAATAAATAGAGCTAAAAGGATAAGTCTTCAAAACCATTTGGTGAGATAGCTATATCAAGAGCACCTAAAATACGCCTTAGTTTCTAAGAATAGGCGATTTTCCCCCTTTTATTGTATCAGTCTTGTAGAAGACTTTAAGTCTTTTATGCTTAAATCAAAAAATTATAATTGGATTATATTGCATAAAGATGCTTTTTCTCATTTTTCCATTTAACACACGATAAGTTACCATTTAGGCACGATGAGAAGCTTGCCCTTTATATCATGATTTCAGAACCACATGAGAAGAATAAAAGATGATGTGGCTTAATAAGAGAGTTTGTTCATAAGCCGTTTTGCTGTCTTAAGGTCAAGGATGCCGTTAGGCGCAACTTGTAAAGGGTTGCCTTGAGGCTTAAGGACCCAAAGCTTGTTAGTCCCTTCATTAAACGCGGGTTTGATGTTATGATTTTGGAGAGCGATTATTAAGAATTTGAGAGGCAGACAGCCTCTCATTTTGATTTGTATGCAAACGAATTGCACCCTATTTATTCAGGGAGAATAAGAACATACCCAGGAGGTGCTAAACGGAATAAGAGAGCGTCGTAACCCCACGCAGCATACAGGGAGCAAATAGAAAAAATGCCTTCACCAATTGCTAAAAGTAATGTGAGCGATATACCGGCCTCATCTGCTGTTGCTTCGCGGCGTTGTAAGTAGTATCCGACAAAAAAGAAAAAGCACGTTATTCCACTCGCACCTGCAAAGAAGCTTAGTACGGCATGAACCGGTCCACGTATGCTGAACAGGATAAGAAAAATTGTGAAAGTAAATACTGTAAAGATCCCTTCGAATACCCCACGCACCATATTGCACAATTTTCGCATCATAATTGCAGAAAAGCTCTGTTCTGCGTATCGATTTTTTCTTTTGATGCTTGTATTCTTAGAAGATATACTGTTATTTTTAGAAGATATACCGTCCACAACTCCCCCCGTTTTAAGCCAAGATGCTATGAAGTTATTTATTTTTAATTATATCATCAAAAAATACAAGAAAAATTTATCCATTTTAACGAAAAAATAGGTGTTTTATTGAGGTGCAAATCTATTTTCTTTCGCAAGAGTTATTCAATTCGTTCGCCAATAGAAAAACTACCCCCATTGAAGAGGAAGCTATCCTGACGCAGAAAAGCTTCATAAGCTGTATTCCAATCCGCTCAGAAATCGCAACTCTCTAATCTACCCGCTTAATCCACCTTTGAAACTGCAATAAAATAAATTCTGCTGATGACAAGTAATGACAACATGAAAAAGAAAAAATATCACAATATCAAACTCTTCAATACAGTATGAGCTTTCTGATTTTCACTCAAAAAGCAAGTACCCACCCATAAACGACACCATACTAAAGTGCTGTGCATTCACAAATTTCCTAGCATTATCTCCCCTTCTCGAAATTGCACCTCTCCCGCAATCTTATCTCTCGATAGCACCCATTAAAGACTTTTAAAAGGTCCAAGGAAAAAACTCTCTGAGAAAGCTTTCAAGCCTAAAATGCCCCCGCCATTTTTATCATGATGAGGGCACAAAAAATCACGCAGAAATATGAAAAATCTCTCCGCATTTAAAAACAGGGCTTGTGCTTCAATCGCACGCTTTTTCTTGTTCTTTTGTCCATTGTCCCAAAGCCGCAAGATGGTTCATCCGAGCCCGATGACGAAATGCCTTCTGTGCAACAGCAATATTTTCATCTTTTCCCGCCCATGCTTTTAAGGCAGCTGCTTGCAGTGCTCGTCCATAGGAAAAGGTCAATTTCCAAGGCAATACGCCCAAAGAATTCATGGCAGATAAATGCGCCGTTGCTTCCTGATCAGACTGCCCTCCAGAAAGAAAAGCAATTCCGGGAACAGCGGCAGGAACAGTCTGTTTAAGCACTTGGACAGTCTTTTCAGCAACTTCTTCAACAGAAGCCTTGCGAGCATCCTTTCCATCAATCACCATATTGGGCTTTAAAATCATCCCCTCCAAAAGAACACGAGCTTCAAACAATTCTTTAAAGACAGCCTGCAAAACAGTGCGTGTCACCTCAAAGCAGCGTGTAATTGAATGCCCACACGATGATCCATCCATCAACACTTCCGGCTCAACAATGGGCACAATATTGAACTCCTGACATAAGGTAGCATAGCGTGCAAGAGCTTGTGCATTTTGTCTTATGGCGCCTCTTGTTGGCAAAGTGTGTTCATCAATAGCAATTACCGCACGCCATTTAGCAAAACGTGCTCCCAAAGCATAATAATTTTTTAGCCGCTCACGAAGACCATCCAACCCTTCGGTAATTGTTTCTTGGGGAAAAGCAGCCAAGGGTTTTGCACCGGTATCAACTTTAATCCCTGGCAAAGCGCCTGAATCCCGAATAAGATCCGTCAACATTTTCCCAGTTGATGCTTTTTGCCGAATGGTTTCATCAAATAAAATAACCCCAGAGATGGCGTTTTCCATCGCTTCTTTTGTACTAAAAAGCATTTCACGATAAGCACGGCGCTTATCTTCATTGGATTCAACACCAATGCTTTCAAAACGCTTTCCAATGGTCGCCGTACTTTCATCTGCCGCCAAAATACCTTTACCTGCATGCACCAAAGCAAGTGCAATATCTTCAAGCCGTTCATTCATAAAAAATTCCTCTTTATTTTGTCTTAATTTCTAAAAATGCGCAACACTATCAAAAACACTCTACACGACTGTATAGTTTTTCTTTAACCTTCCCTTCAAAGAAACCCTTTAAGCCTGCATGAGGGCAAGAATACCAGGAAGGGTCTTTCCTTCCATCCATTCCAAAAAAGCTCCTCCAGCAGTCGAAAGATAAGTAAAATCATTGGCAACACCGGCATGATTAAGGGCAAAAACCGTATCGCCCCCTCCCGCAATTGAAACCAACTTTCCCGTCAAACTACGTTCTGCTGCATGGCGTGCAACGGCAATGGTTCCCTTATCAAAGGGAGACATCTCAAAAACACCAAGGGGTCCATTCCACACAAGAGTAGCAGCTTCATCTATCGCAGCATTGATATGCGCAATAGAGCGCGTCCCAATATCCAATATCATGCCATCTTGTGGAATATCTTCAATGTCATAAAGACGATGCGGTGCATCTTTTTCAAAACGAAATCCAACGACAGCATCCTGAGGGAGCAGAAGCGTACAGTGACACTCTTGCGCTTTTTTAATGATTTTTTTTATCGTTTCCATCAATGCATGTTCACACAGTGATTTCCCTACATGGATACCTTGCGCAGCTAAAAAACTGTTAGCCATCCCCCCACCAATAATTAAGGAGTCAACTTTTTCCACCAAATGATTGAGCACAAAAAGCTTACTAGAAACCTTTGCTCCTCCCACAAGGGCAACCACAGGACGTGCTGGATTGCCAAGTCCTTTTTCTAATGCCTGCAATTCACCTTGCAAAGAGCGTCCTGCATAAGAAGGCAACAAATGCGTTATTCCCTCCACCGAAGCATGGGCACGATGAGAAACTGAAAAAGCATCATTAACATAGAGATCTCCATTATGAGCCAAAGCTTCTGCAAAAGAACAATCATTCTTTTCTTCACCAGCATAAAAACGAACATTTTCAAGCAGTAAAACACCACCATTTTGTAATGACTCAACTGCAACCTGCACCGCCGAACCGATACAGTCCGGAGCAAAAGCAACCGGCTGATTAATGATCTTTTCCAGCACTTGCACAACAGGACGGAGTGAAAACTCTTGCTCTACCTTTCCTTTGGGGCGACCACAATGAGAAAGCAGAATAAGTTTAGCACCACACTTTTGTAGCTCAATGAGTGTCTCTTTATGCCGTACAAGACGCGTCTCGTCACAAACTTTGCCCTGTGCCATAGGAACATTAAAATCTACGCGCACCAGAACACGTTTGCCCAAAACATCAACATCATCAAGTGTACGAAACCCCATCACTGCTTCCTCTTCACTTTCCATTGTTTCAAATAAAAACGCATCCAACAACCCTGCCCACTTTTCTTTCCACTTATCCCCCTCTTTGCTTTTACAAGAGATCCACGACAGCCTATCTCTCACCCTTTTCTTAATAAAAATCCAAAGCTTTTATCGTCAAATGTACAAAAGCCCACCATTGCTCTTAATCTTCATATTCCATTGTGGCAAACAAATGCATTGGCTCAACTTGATCTCTATTAAAGCTTCCTTTTACTTCTAGGAAAAAGAGTTTACATCTCCTGTTTCTGTTTTCTAACGTTTTCTCAAAAGGTATCTCGTTCAGATCTTACTTTTTAAAAGTTTACTCTTTCATGCATCTTTTAAAAGCACGTATTGACACAGTATTAAAACAAAACACATCATCAATTTTTCAATAGCCTCTTCTCTCTAGCGCATGAGAACAACAGCCTCTAACTATTTTTCTCAAAATTGCACAAAAATGAGACTTTTCCCTATAAAAAGAGGACCCTGAGGTCCTCTTATATTGTCTTAGCAAAAGCCACTGCCGTATCACTCATACGGTTAGAAAAGCCCCATTCATTATCATACCAAACCAGAACGCGACAGAGCTTACCATCAATCACTTTGGTTTGATCATTGTGGAAAATAGCTGAATGAGGATTATGATTAAAATCACAACTCACGAGTTTCTCTTCTGTAGTGTCCAAAACGCCCTTCAAAGAACCCTGTGCAGCAGTAGCAATAGCTGTATTAATTTCTTCGATTGTTGTGGAACGTTTAGCGATAAATGTCAAATCAACCACAGAAACATTAGGGGTCGGAACACGAATCGATACACCATCAAGCAATCCCTTTAATTCTGGCAAGACCAATCCCACAGCTTTTGCCGCTCCTGTTGAGGTAGGAATCATAGAAAGAGCTGCCGCACGTGCACGATAAAGGTCCCGATGCATTGTATCCAATACAGGTTGATCACCCGTATAAGAATGGATTGTTGTCATAAAGCCCTTTTCAATGCCGACCGTATTGTGTAAAACTTGTGCAACAGGCGCCAAACAATTGGTTGTACAAGAAGCATTTGAAACAACGCGATGCTCGCTGCTTAAAGATTGATGATTAACCCCATAGACGACCGTAAGATCTGCTCCTTCAGAAGGCGCAGAAATAAGAACACGCTTTGCCCCCGCATCTAAATGAGCACTTGCTTTATCACGCGCAGTAAAAATACCCGTACATTCCAAAGCAATATCGATATCCAAATCTTTCCAAGGCAATTGAGCAGGATCACGCTCTGCGCATACCTTTATTAAACCACCTCCCACATCAATAGCATCCCCTACCACCTTAACGATCCCAGGAAAACGCCCATGAACTGAATCATAGCGTAATAAATGGGCATTTGTTTCCACCGATCCCAAATCATTAATTGCAACCACTTCAACATCTTGTCGTCCACTTTCCACAAGTGCACGTAAAATATTGCGACCAATACGACCAAACCCATTAATTGCAACACGAACTGTCATTTCACATGTTTCCTCATCAATTTTTTAAGCACAACATTTAAAACACAATAAATGGGTATTTCACCAATCCAAAATCATTAATTCCCACAATGTCAATATCTTGATCACTCACTCACTTATCCACAATAATGCACAAGATCATCCACAATACTGCACAAAATATGATGCCCTACAATCACCCCATTCATGACAACACAAGCTGTCACTTTGTCTTTTCCTCTTTGATCTTTTCCAGCTCTTTTTCAACGGTGGCAACAACATTTTCCCAAGTAATACCAAAATGCGCATAAAGGGCATCAATTGTTCCACTTGCCCCAAAGCCCTCCATACCAATAAACACACCATCACAGCCAATAAAACGGTCCCATCCTTGGGCGACAGCAGCTTCAATGGCAATTTTAATCGGTGCATCTCCAATGAGAGCACGCTGATAGGAGAGAGATTGTTGAGAAAAAAGTTCAAAACAAGGCACAGAAACCACACGCGTTGGGATGCCTTTTTCTTCTAACACCGTATGTGCCTCCACTGCAATTTGCAATTCTGAACCAGAAGCAAACAGCGTCACTTGTGCATCATCGCTAGCTGTTAGGAATTCATAAGCACCAAGCATACAGAGATTTTCTTCTTCATACTCTTGACGCAAAAGCGGTAGATTTTGTCGACTTAAAGCCAAGGTAGAAGGCGTCCCGCGTGCTTTCAAAGCCAATTGCCAACACTCGACTGTCTCCATAGCATCGGCAGGACGAAACACAAAATGATTAGGCATTGCACGCAGGCAAGCCAAATGCTCCACGGGTTGATGGGTCGGACCATCCTCACCAAGACCAATAGAATCATGAGTCATGACATAAATCACCCGCAACCCCATGAGAGAAGACAAACGCATAGCAGGACGCATATAGTCAGAAAAGCATAAAAAGGTTCCCCCATAAGGAATAAAGCCGCCATAAAGGGCAAGACCATTCATCACAGCTCCCATTGCATGTTCGCGAATTCCATAATGCAGATAGCGCCCTGAAAAATCTTCAGCAGAGATACTTTTCATCTGGCTGCTTTTTGTATTATTAGATCCGGTTAAATCAGCCGAACCACCAATAGTTTCACTAACGACTTCATTGATCACTTCAAGAGCCATTTCCGAAGCTTTACGCGTAGCAACAACGGGGCGCTCTTCAACCAATTTCTGTTTATAAGTATCAATAGCGCCATCAAATCCGCCCACGAGATCGCCCCGCATCAATCTTTCAAACTCCACACGCTCTGAGATAGGAAGATCAGCAAATTTTTCTTCCCATTTTTGGCGTTTTTTAGCAGCATTGAGACTAGCCAAACGCCAATTATCGAGAATATCGGCTGGAATAACGAAAGGCTCAGCATCCCACCCTAAAGCGATACGGGTTTCAGCGATTTCTCGTGCGCCCAAAGGGGCTCCATGAACTTTATTGGTACCCGCTTTATTGGGTGCTCCAAAACCAATTGTTGTTTTACAAGCGATCAAAGTTGGTTTATCGGAATTTTGTGCCGCCTCAATAGCCCGCGCAATTGCTGCTTGATCATGCCCATTGACTTTATGTGTCTCCCAACCAGAAGCCTTAAAACGCGCAATCTGATCTGTACTGTCAGCAAGGGAAATCTCTCCATCGATAGAAATATTATTATCGTCCCACAACACAATAAGCTTATTGAGTTTCAAATGACCGGCAAGGGAAAGTGCTTCTTGAGATATCCCTTCCATAAGGCATCCATCGCCCACCAACGCATAGGTGTAATGGTTGATAAGATCACCAAAACGGGCATTTTGCAAACGCTCTCCAAGAGCCATCCCCACGGCATTCGCCAACCCTTGTCCGAGAGGACCAGTCGTTGTTTCGATTCCCGCCACATGCCCATATTCTGGATGCCCAGCAAGCTTTGCTCCTAATTGGCGAAAATTTTTGAGATCTTCAATGCCAATATCTTCATAACCAGAAAGATACAAGAGAGCATAAAGCAACATAGACCCATGTCCTACTGATAACACAAAACGATCACGGTTAGGCCAGCGAGGTTTTTTGGGGTCATGAGCAAGGAATCTTGTATAAAGAACCGTAGCAATATCGGCGGCTCCCATTGGCAAGCCTGGATGACCAGAATTTGCTTTTTCAATCGCATCAATAGCAAGAAAACGGATAGCATTGGCCATCTGATTCTGTTGGTGGGTGTTTGTCATGAATAATCGACCATTTCGTTAAATACGTTATTCTGTTGCTTTTTCCGTATTCTCTTAAAATTCTCAAGAAATACTATTTTCTAACCATTAGCGTGAGACTTTTTGCCACCACTTCAATAACATTAATAACATTCCCCTCACGCGTCCTGTATATCCATGTCATTTATGCCAATACGCGCAAAAAATCCAGCTTTTAATTTATATCTATCCCCTGCTTTGCTTGCTAAAATATCTTACATACTTAAAAATAAAATGCACACAACACAAGAGTGAAAGTGATTCGTTTTTGCATAACACATTGATAAAGGATACAATTACCCAAAGGATAAAAGCAATGAACCAAGAGACTACAGTTCTACAAGATGCTTTAGAGCACCTAGAAAAGGCACTTAGAACTTTAGAGATCACCATAATAAACCGTAATGCCGTTATTGATAAAAATAACGAATGGGAAGAAGAAATCCAACGAATGAATGCTGACCGCAGCCATCTTGCCCAAGCGCTTGACAAAGCTGAAGCCCAAATTGAACGCTTAGAGTCCGTAAACAAAGAAGTTTCCAAACGTCTTATTAAAGCAATGGAAACAATTCGTGTTGTCATTGATAGATAAAGGTTTGAATGTATGGAAACTGTTTCCGTTACCATTGATGGTAAAATTTATCGCATGGCTTGTGACAAAGGACAAGAACGTCGTCTTATTGCGCTTGCTGCTCAATTAGATCAATATATCACACATTTAAAGAACAATTTTGGTGAAATTGGCGACCATCGTTTATCGGTTATGGCTGGCATAATGATTATCGATGAAATGGAAGAAATAAAACGAGAAAATAAAAAATTACAAGAAGACTACAATGCTCTTTTACGACTCCACAACGAAAGAGACCGCACCATGGGGAAAATTATGCGTGACACCACACAACGCATTGAAAATCTCACCAACCAATTGCTCAAAGATGATCAAAACCACACAAACATTCAAGAACAAGAACAGGAAGATTTCTAAAAAGTACATCAGCGCATAATAAACCAGAGACTTGACTTGTCCGCCACATCTCACAGGATAAAAATTCTTAAACCCACACCAGTCTGTAAACAGTCTGGTTTCTTATAGGAAGGATTCCAGCTACTCACGACTTATGGGATTAACTTAAACCTCAACAAGAAAGCCCTACCCTGAATATTTCACCTCCGCACAAACGCTTCCTATATCAAGGAGGCTGCCTTATATCACCACATTTCAAATGAGATGTCTTTTAACAGCGCAATAAGATAACAAAACCAACATCATTGTAAAAAAAATCATATAAATGACAACAGCAACAAACAAATAAAGCACCCTTCGAAAAAAAGAGCTATATTCATGTTCCCTATGAATGCATGTCCAAAATCCTTGCCCCTAGATAATATCAAGCAGATTCAATATATTAAAAAAATAACCTTATCTATTATACCGTAAAACACCGCTATTTGATAATATAAGCACCATAGAGTCTTTGCACCTAGAATGTTCATCCGATGAAACCCACCGAAAAGAACCGTATCATTTATAAACCAGCGTGAATTAAGTATTTTCATCCTTTAGAGCAAGAAAAAAGTCAAAACCGAAGAGTATGTTAATCTCATACAACCTCAAACATCATAAACAACAATAATAGCTCTTGAAAACATCCTCTACCGCTATTTTTATCCTTATAACAAATAATCCATATTCCTCTCCCCACCACCCAAAATCTCCAAGCTTAATAAAAGAGCAAGTCGGCACCATCATTATAACCAGCCCTCAATATTGCGACAGCCCCCTTGGCTCTTAAAACGGTTCATAAGAATTATGCCTTTCTTGTACAATTTTTACCCACATGTCCCACCCGCTTGTGACGTACAAGCAAAGAGTTATAATTAACAAAACATAAATAAATTGAAGAGAATTTTACGGAATTCGGGGTTCTAATTCAAGTTTAATAACGATAAATTATCATTATAAATCAATATGTTACAAATGATCAGACAAAGCATATTTTAAAAACACATTCACCCATCACTTTTTCTCATAACATACCAGCACGATTTTTTAGGCACATAATTTTAATTTTATTCAATTCTGTCTGCAAAAGTTTAAAATGAGAACAATTTCAAGGCTCTCATTCAAAAAGAAAAAGAATAAATTCTCATTATCAATGAACATCTCGCTCGTATAAACTCAATAAAGCAATCCCCAATATGCCTTAATGAAATAAAAGGGGGGCTCCCATTAAATGCCCTACCGTAAAAGCAGCTTCCTCAGAACTAAAACAAAATCAACAGACAACATCACCGCATCTGCTCCCATCCCCAAACTGGACAACCTAACGCAATACCTTTCTATCTTACGATAAGAGATAAAAGAATAATGGGTTCTATGGAGGCATTCACAAGAGGCGCGCACCCGTTGTTTTTAAAGCCTGTTCAAAGGCGCATGAAAAAACACCATGCGTAAACGGCTCAAATCCCTTTCGTTCCATCTTGAGAGACAGAAGCAATACGTAAGAGATTTGTCGCACCGGGCGTTCCAAGGGGAACCCCAGCTGTCACAAGGAAGCGATCTCCCCCTTTGCAAAAACCTTCCTGAAATGCAATAGCTGCTGCACGATCAACCATATCCTCTAAACTCCGTGCATCTTGCGTGACCACACAATGAAGCCCCCAAACTAAAGCCAAACGCCGTGCTGTTTCCACAATGGGCGATAAAGCAATAATCGGTCTATTAGGGCGTTCACGAGAGGCGCGCACCCCGGTGGTTCCTGAAGCCGTATAGGCAACGATAGCGGATAGAGCAAGTGTTTCAGCAATCTGACGCGCAGCAAGAGAAATCGCATCCGTTCCTGTTGATTCTGGTGCTGGATGTTGTGCCCCAACCTGAGCAGCATAAGTGTGATCCTGTTCGATTTGCCGCGCGATTCGGTCCATCATAAGCACAGCTTCTTCAGGATAGCGACCAGAAGCAGATTCAGCAGACAACATCACCGCATCTGTTCCTGCATAAACTGCTGTAGCAACATCCGACACTTCTGCGCGTGTGGGAACAGGAGATGTAATCATTGATTCGAGCATTTGTGTTGCCACCACAACAGGCTTTCCTGCTAAACGACAAGCTTTTATGAGCTCCATCTGAAGTGCAGGGACCTTTTCCAAGGGCATTTCCACTCCAAGATCACCCCGTGCAATCATAATACCATCGGATACCTCAATAATTTTCTCTATATGCTCCAAGGCTTGAGGCTTTTCGATTTTAGCCATCAAAGACACCTTGCTTTTCGTCAACTGACGCACCGCTATAATATCTTCTGGACGTTGAATAAAAGAAAGAGCAACCCAATCAACAGGCTGCTGTAAAAGAGCCTGAAGATCCTCCTTATCTTTTGACGTCATCGAATCAAAAGGCAAAATTGTATCGGGAAAACTGACACCTTTTCGATCAGAAATACGGGTTCCAGCAACCACGCGACACTGTACAAAATGACCATCACAAACTTGCGCACGCAGTTCCACCCTTCCATCATCAATCAACAACCGATCCCCTGGTTTAACAGCCGAAAATACATCCTCATGAGGGAAAAAAACACGCTGTGCATCACCAAGAACATCGCGATTATCTAATGTAAAGCTTTGCCCAACACGCAAATCTTCTTGCCCCTTAGCAAAACGCCCCACACGCAGTTTTGGCCCCTGAAGATCCACTAAAATACCAATGGGGCGTCGAACTGTTTTTTCAACTTCTCGTATAGACTTGACCAAATCACCCAGCATATCACGATCAGTATGGCTCATATTAAGACGAAAAACGTCTGCCCCTGCCCTAAAAAGCTTCTCAATCATCAAACGAGAAAAAGAAGAAGGACCAAGAGTCGCAATAATTTTTACTTTACGTGCACGTTTCACGGTGGAGAATTTCCTGAAAGAGAAGGTATAACTGAATTGTTTAACAAAGACTCATCCGTCAACTGTACCATCCAACTGGTTTGATTTCCGGTATCGATCTCTTTAAATTCAGCCTTTTGATATCCTCGAGGGAAACAATCATGAACCCCTTGAATGGTAAATTGGCTATCTTGTACACACATGGTCACAGAGCCTGCCCAGTTCCCTTTTTTTTGTGCTCCTTCCGCATAAAAATAATAAAACCGTGAAGCAAGAGGCCCCTCAATTAAAGTTTTACATTCCGTCACTGGTACCGTCCACCAGCCTTCGCTCACCCACCCTGAAAATGTACGATATCCAAGAGCAACCCCTACAGACTGTTGGGTTGTATTACAAACTCTAAAGTCAGCTTTTGCAAAAACAACGAGGGGAAACAAGAGCAAAATACTCAAGAGAAAAACTTTTAATCCTTTCTGAAACACCCAATATCGTTTTTTTAAAATCACAAAACTTCCTCTATAATGTCAAATTCTCAAAACAAATTACACATTTCTTTTTTAAAAGCTTTTCAAGTCTAAAACGTATATTTTCATATTTTTCTTTTTATAGCCCTTTTATCAATGCATATATCTTAAAAATTTTACAAAATATTTAAAGTCAATTTGTAAAAAAGCTGTGTAGCTTGATTTACTTTTTATTTTCAAGCTTTTTTAACATAAATTCGTCGTCGAAAAACAACTTAAAATATATAACTTGGAGAAAAATACAATGAACGATACAGTAACCGATCAAACACACGCTATATCCGTAAACCAATTACGCTCTTTTATCGAACGTATTGAACGACTAGAAGAAGAGAAAAAAACCATTTCTGATGATATTAAAGACGTTTACACTGAACTTAAAGGCTCTGGCTTTGATAGTAAAGCTGTTCGAAGCATTATACGGCTGCGTAAAAAAGAAGAGCATGAAAGAATGGAAGAAGAAGCAATCATTGAACTTTATAAAAATGCGCTTGGTATGAATTAAAACCATTGATAACATTGGAAATTTTCTTAAGAAAAGAAAATACAAAAAACAAATGGCAAAAAATAACTGAATGTATAAAAATTTCACCCAACAATAAGCCGTTTGTGTAACTTGTAACGAGACTATCGGTCACAGAATACACAATATTGCAACAGCCCTCACATTTAAAAGGATTTATACAGAGAATTTTTATTCTTATTCTTCAATCATTGTTTATCCACATAAACCCTCACTTGTATGCCAACCCAGTTTGTGATGTGCAAGAGAGGTGTTTTTTATGATTAAACATCAATAAATTTGAAGTGAGAAAGTCTTCCGATATTGAGGACTCTCTTCAAATTGAAAAAAATGAATTATGATAATAAATCAATTTATTATCTACGAAAAGAAACATATGAAAATAGTCAGCAGTTGAAATCCGCTAAACGAGATTCTAAACTATTTATAAAAGAAGAGGTGGTTAAAGATCTTAATCTTTGAGGATAGGGAGAAATTCAGCATATTTACACATTTGATAAAAAGACCCTTAACAAAACTTTATTGGAATCTATTAACGGACTCATAAAGATCATTGATTCGAGAGGTTAGAATGTGATCTCTCCATTTTCCAGAAATCATCAAATAGTCTTTGGCATAGCCTTCTTTTTCAAAATGAAGGCGTTTTAATAAACGTTCGCTTTTTATATTCTCAGGTCTATAATTTGCCATCACTCTATGCAGATGATAAACATGAAAGATATGGCGTATTAGAGCCGATAAACTCTCAAACATGAGACCTTTGCCTTGTTGTTTTTCATCAAGAGAAAAACCAAGATGACAGGCTTGAAAAACACCCCGAACCACATTTGTAAAATTCACAACACCGATGACTGTGTTTTCATTTTTTAATCGTACAGCATATCGATATGCTTGTCCCTGTGCGCTTTCACAAGCAAATGCATTGGCTCGTGTTTCCCAAGCTGTTAGGGTATGGTAATCATCAGATCTAACAGGTTCAAAAGGACGCAGATGATTCGCATTACGCGAGGTAATAAGAAGACAGTTCAGCTGCATCTTCTAAACCGATCAATGTGGAAATTGTTCGCTTTGTTTTAATTGCCATCATTTTCTCCTCCTAGACAATGTCACAATAACACGTTGATTTATCTTAACAAATCATCATTTTTAAACTCAAATCATAATGTCGAATACAGTAAGCTTTCCTCATCACAACACTTCTTACGTTAGAATCAATGAGGATCATTTGCTTTTCCATCATAAGCGGAGGTGGTATGTTTAAAGCATAAGGTAAAGACAAGGGAATATTTCTTATGAATGCTCTCAAGTTCCAAGGGGCGCTGTAGCAACATTGGGGACTGGCAAAATATGCAAGGGAACTGGCATACTTCCATATACGAAATTTTGAAAAAACTCACGGCAAAGATAGTTTTGTTTCTTTGCCTTGTAAGCTCAGAGCATGCTTGTTTTGCGCTATCATATCACTGTCCCCCCGTATACAAATCCCAATGACCATCACCTTGAGGTGCTATATGTTACAGTGCGATCTAAAAAGTCTCTGCCATAACTCGTCAACAACACTGTTCCCGCAAAATCAGCCATAAGATCTTGTAACAAATCAAAGAAAAGCGATGATGCAATACGAATTAAAATGCTTAGATATTAATATCTAAAACATTACCGTGAACACGCTTCCATTTCTTCGCGTAAAATTTCAAGTTCTAACCATTCTTCTTCTTTTTGTGTGCAAGTATTTTTCTTTTTTTCCAACGTTGTTGATAAACGCTCAAAACGCTCTTTATCACTGCGATAGAGAGCTGGATCAGAGAGTTCTTGCTCAATTTTTTTGATTTCGTCCTGCAAAACAGCAATTTCTTCAGGCAATTTTTCCAATGCATAAACCTGCTTATAAGACAATTTACCTCGTGTTTTTTTCTCCCGCCCTATCAAGCCATGATCTGTTGATGTGTCCTGCTTTGAAAGCTCTTCCGCATGAGATTTTGAAGGTGCTTTACGCTGCGATAATTCTGTTTTTTTGCGTTGTAAACGAAGAGCATGCTGGTTTTGCGCCATCATATCACTATAGCCGCCCGCATACAAAACCCAATGACCATCACCTTGAGGTGCCAACATATGCGTTACAGTACGATCTAAAAAGTCTCTGTCATGGCTGACCAACAATACAGTTCCCGCAAAATCAGCAATAAATTCTTGCAACAAATCCAAAGTTTCCATATCCAAATCATTGGTCGGTTCATCAAGAATCAAAAAATTTGCAGGACGAGAAAGAAGTCGTGCAAGCATGAGGCGTGCTCTTTCTCCCCCGGAAAATTCTTTAAGGGGAGTGCGTGCTTGTTCCGGTGAAAATAAAAAGTCTTTCATATAAGAAACCACATGCCGCTCCAGCCCATTGATCACAAGAGTATCACCTCTTCCCCCCGTTAAATAATGCGCTAAAATTTCTTCTTCATTTAAAATACGTTGCTGATCAAGCAATGCCATAGAGAGGTTATAGCCATGCCTCACCGTTCCACTATCCACGGCTTCTTGCCCAATTAATGCAGAAAGGAGCGTTGTCTTTCCGATTCCATTGGGTCCCACCAACCCGATTCGATCACCCCGCTGAATGCGCAAAGAGAAATCTTTCACGATAATGCGATCACCATAGGATTTTGAAATTTTCTTTGCTTCAAGCACCAATTGCCCAGAATCATGACTTTTTGCTGCTGTCAAAAGTGCATTTCCTGGCTGCCCTTTATAGGTTTGATGACGCTGTCTTAAGTCTTTTAATTCGCCTAAGCGCCGTACATTACGCTTACGCCGTGCGCTCACGCCATAACGCAACCATTGCTCTTCACGAGCAATTTGGCGCCCCAATTTATGCTGTTCGATGGCTTCTTCTTCCAGTGCTTTATCACGCCAATTTTCAAACTCAGAAAAACGCTTTTCCAGTCTTTTGGTTGTGCCACGATCAAGCCATACCGTTGACCGCGTAACATTTTCTAAAAATCGCCGATCATGGGAAATCACCACAATCGCTGAACGCAAAGAAGCCAAAACAGCTTCCAGCCATTCAATGGTTGGTAAATCAAGATGATTGGTTGGTTCATCTAAGAACAAAATATCGGGTTTTGCAGCAATGGCCCGTAACAGTGAAACACGCCGCTTTTCGCCTCCCGAAAGCGTTTCCAATTTTTCCGCCCCAGAAAACCCTAAATTTGTGCGAAGCGTATTGATCCACTGGACATCAGATGTATCGTCCAGCCCCGCTTCCATATAAGCATTAATATCTTCAAATCCTGAACAATCCGGATTTTGTGAGACATAACGGAGCGTTACTCGCGGGTGGCGAAAAATTTCGCCACCATGAGGTTCTAATATTCCTGCGGCAATTTTTAATAGGGTCGATTTTCCACAACCATTACGGCCGACCAGCGCAATACGCGCCCCCTGCTCAACCGATAAACAAGCTTGATTGAGCAAAGGCGTTTTTCCAAAATTTAAGAAAATGCGGTCAAGCCGCAGAAGCGGCACCGCCATTAACGAACGCGGCGCGGACAAGGTGCTTTATACATCACCCCTCTTGCATCACGGTAAGCACATAATTGTCGTACAGGAACTCTCTGTCCACAAGGTGCTTGGTAAACATGCCCTCTACGACCACGATACGTGCACAATTGTGATACCTGTCTTTGTTGTTTTCTTTGATTTGCAGCTGCACCTGTTACTGTTCCAGCCAAAGCACCAAATGCTGCACCGGTCAGTGCTGCTCCAGGCGTACTTCCAGCAATAGCAGTTCCAGCCAAAGCACCGATTGCTGCTCCTCCTACGCCGTAACGTGCAACGCGTTCATCGTTTGTAGTACAAGCGACTGAACTGAAACCAATGGCTGAAACAACGGCCACTTTAAAAATTGATTTTAACATATCAAAACCTTTCCTTCTCAAGATCAATACATATATCGTTTATGTCGGCACTTCATCACTAGGCCCCCCCCTGCCTTATTCAAAATATATTGGAAGAGCTTTATGGAATAGGTACAGACACTAACAATATAGCTTTTCCAGAACCTAAATGGCAAGAAAAGGTTCCACAAATACGGTTAGAAAGTGTTAAAGAAGAGCCAAATGACACATTTTTGTCACAAATTGGCCATTTTACCCCTTTAAGAGTTAAACCTTTTAAATCAGAAAAACCGATAATACTAAACAAACATCCCTTAGGCAAATCATACGAACAAGGTTTTGACAAAACCGGCCAACCTTCTTCCAAACCGCTTGTCAACAACACTGAAATACCCCTTTCAGCCATCATCAACGCTTGCGTTATATGAGAAAGGCTATGATCACTTCGCTCCCCTCCCAAAGCACCGCACAAAATAAGCTTTTTAGCGCCATTTTGCAGCGCTCTTTCACATGCCAGAGCACTATCTGTCATATCTTTATCAGAGGGAAAAACTTCACGCGGAACATGACTATATTGACGTATTAAATTCTCATCTGATGAATCAAAATCCCCTAACCACAACTCAGGCGTCGCATTAAGCGCTGCCGCATGACGCATACCACCATCAGCAGCAATTACCCGACTGTTTTGAATTTGATTAAGCAAACGATCAGTGATATGAACATCCCCATTTAATAATATCGTAAATGTTGTCATGCCATACTTTGCCTTTCACAAAATTTTCTTTACAGTGCATCTTTTTATAAGTGAGAGTCATTTTTTATAAACAAAAAGCATGATATAGCCAAACGAATCCTTATCTCTAATGCCTTTCTTAAAGAAACATACGATACAAAGATACAAATGCAATTTGCCAAATTACTCCGCAGAAATAATGTGCACCATGGTCCAACGCACCCCATTTTTCACCGCAATTTTCTTTTTCGCTCGTGCTTGTATAAAGCCACTCTCATAAGTTTAACGTTTCTCCTTTCGGCTTGTCATACACCACTTTCTCAAAATGATAGGCTTTCTTCCACTTCTTCTAAAACGATCAAACGTACCAACAACCACAATATCTATGTCACATTAAGCGCTCTGCAACACCCACGTATTCTGCAAATGTATGGTGGCGCTTATCATGATGCAAAACTTGAACACCTTTTAGCAAAGATTGTCCGTAAACTGGCAGTTGCATCACATAGTTCTCATCAAAGCTATTCTGTAACAATTTTAAACTCAGAAACTGTCAATGCCTTTGCGCTCCCCAATGGCTCGATCTACATCACTCGTGGTATGCTGGCATTAGCCAATGATTCTTCAGAAGTTGCAGCCATTTTAGCCCATGAGATAGCACATATCAGAGCCAATCATGGCATTTTACGCCTGCAAAAAGAAGCCCAATTAAAGATGACCAATCACATGTCTTCACGTCTTCTTTCTTCTATTGGCAAAAAACTTCATAACCCTATGCAAAACAAGCAACAACTCGCGCAATTTTCCCGCAATCAAGAGCTGGAAGCTGATTCCCTTGCACTCGAAATGCTCCAACAATCAGGATATGATCCATTTGCTTCACCGCGCTTTCTTCAAACAATGGAAGCCTATAGTGCTTTTCGTAATATCTCCGGCACCCAAAATGCCTCTCTAGATTTTCTAGCTTCTCACCCAACCACCCCTCAACGCATTCGGCTTGCGATAGAAAAAGCGCGTAAAATCAGTAAAGGGAATAGTACAATATCCGATCATGATTCTTTTCTCAAAAGCATTGATGGCATGATTTTTGGAGGAGGCTTTTATACAGGTTTTGTACGAGGCAACCAATTTATTCACCCACAATTGCGCATAGCTTTTTCTGTTCCAAATAATTTTACAATAGAACATTCAGCACACACTGTTTGGGCCAGTGGACCAGATAAAATTGCGATTCGTTTTGACGCTATTCCACATCCTGCTGAAATATCTGCGAGTGATTATTTGAAAAGCGGCTGGATTCTCGGGCTAGACCAATCATCTATCCGCCCCATCACAATTCAAGGGCTCCCCAATCAAGAATTTACGCGTCAAGGATTCCAAAGCCAAAGTTTACTTGGAGCACAGGCCTATGCTACCAATGATCAATGGCAATTTGATGTGGTTGCCATTCCATTCAACAACCACATCTTTCGTTTTTTGACGGCCGCTCCACATAATTCTCGAAATTTTGCAGAGGTTGCCCAAAAAACGCTACAAAGTTTTCATTCTCTTTCATCTTCACAGTTAAAAAAATTGCAGCCCTTAAAAATCCGTGTTGTTCGTGTTAAACAAGGAGAAACCGTTGCAAATCTTGCAGATAAAATGCAATACACACCATATAAAGAAAAACTCTTTCGCATCCTCAACGCCCTCTCACCAACGCAAACTTTACCCGCAGGTACCAAAGTAAAAATTATTACAGAATAAGCCTTTTTTCTCATCTGCTACAGTTTTAATTCTTTTCTATCTGTATCACGCCCTCCCCCTTAAAGCATATTCGAAAATAAGGAGGAATACTTTAAAATCCAATTTCATCATGCCTCTATAGGCCTCCGTGTGATACATATTTTCTCCAACTAACTCTGCCCCCTGTCTTCCTCTGTTTATCAGTAGCGCCCCCAAGGAGGCATATTCCTAAACAAATATGCCCCCCTAAAACTGACTTCATCATATTCTCATATGCCCCCACTTAATATATTCTCTTTCCTCCTCCCCCCCCCCAAAGCATTTCACTGCTTATATATCGTAAGCGTCTTCTGAATGAACCGTAAGGAGAGCAGAACGCAATTTTTGCAAAGCCCTAGCTTCAATTTGACGCACGCGCTCTTTCGAGATTCCTAACTTTTCACCCAAAACTTCTAGAGTCGCCCCCTCTTCATTTAAGCGACGAAAGCGAATAATTTCCAACTCCCGTTCGTTGAGAATTTGCAACGCATCGTAAAGCCACTGTGTACGCCGTTGACCATCAATGACTTGCTCAATTAAAGCATCAGGAAGAGGACTATCATCCACCAAAACATCCATCTTAGCAATGGGATTATCACTATTCTCAGAAACAGAAACACTCAAGGAATTATCAGAACTGGAAAAACGAAAATCCATCGTTTCAACATCGCGCACGGAAACGCCAAGCTTTTCAGCGATTGTGCGAAAAATATCCTGTTTTGACAAAGCACTATCATCTTGTATCAGTTTTGCACGCAAACGCCGAAGATTAAAGAAAAGTGCTTTTTGCGAAGAACTCGTTCCCCCTCGAACGATTGACCAATTTCGCAAAATATAATCTTGAATAGAAGCGCGTATCCACCACGTTGCATACGTTGAAAAACGCACTTCCCGATCAGGTTCAAAACGTGCAGCGGCTTCCAATAGTCCCACATACCCTTCTTGGACCAAATCTCCCAATGGCATTTTGAAACGTTTAAAGCGATTAGCAATAGCAATCACTAAACGCATATGAGCCGCTGCAATTTGATGCATGGCATCATCATCACGTTTGTCTTTCCACCGCAGAGCCAAATCATGCTCTTTTTGTCGTTCAAGATAAGGTGCTTGCATAGCAGAACGCATCATATTACGTCCTAAGCTTTTGTCTGCATCGCTATAATTTTTGCTGCTTTTATAAACAGCATTTGAAAGATTACCCATAATAACCCCTTGCGATTAAAATTATCAAAATTGATTTGGCAACGACATCATTGTTCTTTGCTTAAAAAGAACGCAAAAGTTGTTAACTTCTGTATCCACTACTTTAACGTGTAATTTTATAATCGCAATTGTTTTTTTTACTGTCATGGTAAAACTTCTTGTCATAAGATACAATTTCACCTGCAAAATGCCTTTACAATATGCCTTTTAGCCTATGAAATATTTGAAAAAACTTTCTCTCCACTTTTCATGACAAAACAGCAAAAAAAATAAAGTGATCACGCAAAACAAATGCTGTTTTTTGATAACCAATTCCGTTTCCTTTTAAATTGAAGAATTTATTCATGCTTTCAGCTTTACAATACAACTAATAAGTGTAATTTGCAAATATAAAGCATCTAAACTGAATGAAAACTGAATAAAAAAAGAATCATTCAAGTTTTAAAGGCGCAAAGAAACAGCAAAAAATGACAAGAGTGATTGAAGCAAACGCAACAAACGTGTTAAAGAAAGAGCACCATTATGAAATTGTCGCAAAAAGCTTTTGACCAGTGTCACACTGAGAAAGAAAATGATCATGGATAGCAAGATTGTTCAACAGAATGAGATTCTTCAAGATGATATTCTCATTGAAAAACACGGAAGGGGTAAATTTGAAGGTTTTCGTTTTTATGCCAACAAAAACAGTACCGATCAAATAGCTGAGAAGCAAATTTCAACAGAGAATGAGAATTTGATTCTTGCTTTTTCCAAACGCGCGGCACGTTTTTGTGCTTGTGCAAATGGAGATTTTACCCTCAGTTCTGATGGAATTGTGCGCTGGATTGGTCAACCCGTAGGACAACTTGTAGCAACAGAAGATTTTTTCAAACCAAAACTGATTGTTTTAGCAGATGAACAACTCACAGGAGAATCCCGCAATAACGTTGTGAAGCGATTAGAACGCTTTGTCACCTTTCATTTTGAAACGACTTTAAAACCCCTGTTTGATTTGCGCAATGCTGATAATTTAACGGATTCAACAAACAGTCTTGCTTTACAACTTTTTAACTCTTTAGGGATTTTACCACGCCGCGAAGTTTTAGACATTGTCAAAAAACTTGCGCAAGAATCACGTGCCGTGCTTCGGCGTCTAGGCGTGCGTTTTGGCGCTTTTCACATCTATGTTGCCGGAATGCTTAAACCTGCTCCGGTTCAAGCCATTACTCTCCTGTGGAATCTTCAAAATGCGGGACAAGATCAAACTGGTTTGGGTGAAATTTTTTCAGCATTATCTGCTGGTCGAACCTCTTTGATTGTTGACCCTACCTATAATCGCCAATTTTATCAATTAGCCGGCTACCGAATCTTAGGACAACGTGCTGTACGGATTGATATTTTAGAACGTCTTGCCAATCTCATCCGCCCCGCACTTCATTGGAAACAAGGAAGTGATCCCAGACCCGATGGAGCCTATGATGGCAAAAGTTTTTTTGTTACACCAGCCATGATGTCCATTCTTGGGGCCAATGGAAACGATATGGAAGAAATCCTCAAAGGACTTGGTTATCAATCGTACAGCATAAGCAATACTGTTTTTGAACAAAATCTCTTTGCACACCAAGCCCCTTCCCCTGTCAATAGGACAATGCAAGATGTTCCTGCAGCAGAATGCGTTGGAAGTCAATGGCAAACAATAAGCGATTTAGAAACAACACGAGAAGAAAAAAATACCTCATACCCAAACACTTTATCCTCTGATATTGAAAAACATCTCCATAAAACCAATCGCTTACCAGCAGCTGAACCTGTTGGGAATTTTGCCAAATCCCCTCGCTCTACAGAAGAAGATAAAGTTATTTTATTATGGCATTATAAGCATCAATTTCACCACCACGCACAAAAAAAAAGTGATAAATTAGGAAATAAGTGGCAAAATAAATCGAAGAACGCTGTAAAAAAAGCGGAACACACAAATGAAAATTCCCCTCAAGAAGCACTATCACAAGCAAAACGCTCTCATAAGTTCCACAAATCCCAAGGAAAACATGCAAATCATAAGCCTTTTCACAAAGAAAAGCGCCTTAATCCTGATTCACCTTTTGCGAAACTAGCTGTACTACGCGATCAACTCACCAATCATAAAAACACGCACCCACTTTCCTCTAAAGAGAATTAAAGTAACAAATGGAGTTTGATCTTGACCCACGTAGTAACCGACAACTGCATTCACTGCAAATATACGGATTGCGTTGAAGTCTGCCCTGTTGATTGTTTTTATGAAGGGGAAAATATGCTTGTTATTCACCCCGATGAATGCATCGATTGTGGTGTTTGTGTGCCAGAATGCCCAGCAGAAGCGATTTTACCTGATACAGAACCAGGATTAGAAAAGTGGTTAGAACTTAATCTTCATTATGCAAACAAATGGCCTAATCTAACCACCCGAAAAGATCCCCTTTCTCAAGCAAAAGAAATGGATGGCGTTCCAAATAAATTAGAAAAGTATTTTTCAGAAAATCCAGGAAGTGGCGAAGAGTAATGATACAGTGTACACCCTCCTCCTTCAACGACTGAAAGACTTCTCTTGTAAAAATAAAAAAATCCTTAAGCGAAATGATTGATTCTTTTAAAGTTTGATGTTAGTGTTATTTTAACATGATCATCTTTCTAAGTATTTTTCTTTGCTTTTTACAGTAAAGCAATGTATTTTTTTGGATTTAAAAGTACTCGGCTTTTATGCTCACTTAATTGGTACGATATACTTGGTTAAAGAAAACTCAACCCTCAGGTTTATAACCTGTTTTCCGATACATTTGTTGATCATAAGGGAGTAAACTAAAATATGGCATCCCAACATGGAACGTCTTCCAAGACCAAAGAATTTGCAACCTCTGAATATATCGTCTACCCTACACATGGAGTAGGACAAATTATAGCGATTGAAGATCAAGAAGTTGCAGGACATAAATTGAAACTTTTTGTCATTCATTTCGCGAAAGATAAGATGGATGTCAAAGTCCCCATTGCAAAAGCCCTTTCCGTTGGAATGCGTAAATTATCTGCTAGTGACTCTGTCGAACGTGCCTTAAAAGTTTTACGTGGAAAAGCACGTGTTAAACGGACCATGTGGTCACGTCGTGCACAAGAATATGATGCCAAAATCAACTCAGGAGATCTTATTTGTATCGCCGAAGTGGTCCGTGATCTTTTCCGCTCTAATCTACAACCTGAACAATCTTACTCTGAGCGCCAACTTTATACAGCTGCTCTTGAAAGAATGGCCCGCGAAATTGCGGTTATTAATAGTCTTTCTGAAACAGAAGCTATCAATCTCATAGAGATGCATCTCTCCAACAAGCCGGAACGCGAGTTTAAAACTGAGAGAGAAGAAACAGATGAAAACAGTAAAGCTGTCTACGCTGCATAATACACTCTCTCATCATAATGATGATATTTCGATAAAACCAGCGAAAAGCTGGTTTTATTTTTTAACATCCTCTCTGCCCTTAAGGACAAAGTTTCTTAACCAGCGCCAATCTATAAACAATCTAACTTTTCGACAAATTCCTCCCCTTTATTTTCTTTCTTCATAGATAACAAACTGATTAATCATCATAATCTAGCATTATTCATATTAAATTAGAATCTTGAATATGGTAAGATTACTCATTTCAAATTGCTCTCATGTTGAATTAATCAAATCACTAGCTTGTCAATCACAAGCGAGGCTGATCTGTGGGTAAAAACTGTACAAAAAGAGCAAGACACTGTCTCAAGCACCAAAGGATATACCGACATTGGAATCTGGCAAGATGTGTAAGGGGGCGGGACTTGATTTTTTATTAAGCGTAAAGATCATAGTGCCGTTTATACACTACACCGAGATTTTACCATTTACCCTTCTACAAAACCATTATAACATTCAAAAACGCCGTCATAAAATGGATAGCACAAATATTGAAAAATATTCCTTTAAAAAAAACGCGTGACGGTACAACATAAGCATATTTTGTCGTGGGCGCTCTATTTTGCATGAGAAGCATTCCCCCATTAAAGAACGCGATAAAAAAAGCATGAACTAAAACCATCATCTCCATTCTGTAAAAAGCATTCCAAATACTTTTGAAAGCAGTAAAGCTAACGTAAAAAATAACAATAAAAATGAACGTTAGCATTGCCCTTTCAATTTCATATTTTTCCCAAATGAGATTTCTCATTTCAGAGATTACGAGATATACGCAATATTCTTACTCCAATCGGACACATAAAATCTAGAATGATTCATAGAACTCTTAAAAGTCTCAATCTCTGTTTCAAACAAACCGCTAAAGATTGGATATTCTCAGCAGGAATTGTCCAGATATCATCTTCAATCTGATCTTCACGAATATGACGCAAAGGATTAGTATGAACGCCTGTCAGGATAAGTAAACGCAAAGCCAGTTGTGTTATGTTTTGTGTTTTACAGAGTAACTGATAAAAAACCGGCACATCTTTCCAATCCATAGCTGGTCTATTTTACGTTTTATGACGTTGCTTCCTTAAGAGCGCGCATGCTTTTATCGTTGCTTGTAAATCAACATCAAAACCCAAGGCAACCGTATGTTTAAGACAAAGATTAAGACGCTTCAGTGCTATCTGAGCTGTTCCAGCTTTTGCATGCCAAATGGGAGAAAGCGTATTGCGTATCTCAGTTTGCGTAATCTCTGAAACGGGCAGACAACCTAATTTGGGGAGAATATGGAGGCGTCAGTGTAAAAACCAATCACACGCCTCACCATCATTTTTTAATTCAGCTTTACGGCTTTCAAAAGCATCTAAAGCAATATTTTTTAAATAATGGAGATTGCGCATTGCCTCACGCTTTTGTTTCTCACGTTCTTTAATGGGATCACGCCCCTCACGTAAAACAGCCCGCCACCCAGTTGCCAATTCACGGGCTTGTTTTAAAGAAACATCTCTCAAGGCACCCAAGCCCATTTCGCAGCCCCCGGAAAGGTATAACGGTAAATCCTGACACCACCCCCATCTCTTACGTTTGTGAAGAAGCAAGCCGGCACCATCGTTATATTTGTCAGCTCGTGGGTGTTGTGCTACAGCCCTTGGCTCTTAAGACAATTCATAAGAGTCCTTTCTTATACAAATTTTATCCACACACTCATCCCGCTTGTGACGTGCAAGCAAGTGGTTTTGATTGATTCTAGATAGAGAGATTTGAAATGAGAGAATCTTACGTTATTCGGGGTTCTAATTCAATATGAAAACAGTGAATTATATATATAAATCAATGTGTTGTCTAGTAATGAACAGATAACAAAAAAAATCATAAACTTAGGTAAGCACCACCATAAAATCACTCATAAACCAGCTATGAACTGGAGAGTCGTACCGGCTTTGATAAAATACTTTGCTCATCCCCATACACAACACATTTGGTTTTAAGTTTACTTATTTTTACAAGCTGTTCGCAACAAATCCCTTATATTCACAAAAATAAGAAAAATATATGGACAATTCTTAGTTCAAAAATATGAAAAGACAGCGTGATATTCATAGAAAAGTCTCATGTACCTTTATCAATCAAAAGCACTAAAGATCATTGAATGTGTACACCTTCTGTCTTGTAACGGTTGTCTCTTTTCTGCTCATAAGAAAGCACGCTGGCATCAGCATACACTTAATCCCAATGTTACAACAATTCTTACATTTGAAAGTATTCATTATAGACATTTTTTCCTTTTTTATAGAGTTTTTACTCACATACCATCCCCACTTGTGACCGAAAAGCAAGTGATTGTCATTGATTCAACATGAGAGAAATTTGAAATGAGAAAATCCTACGATAGACCTTCCATTCAAGGCGCAAAACAACAAATGATCTTTATAAATCAATGTGATGTCGATCTCTATTTTTTTAAGGAGAATCACATGTCACAATATAAGCCTATAGACAACCATTGCCTTAAATATTCTCATAAAAAACACCGATATGCTTAAAGCCTTACATAGATCAACTGCCTTAAACGATGATATTTTACGGTCTAATAGGATTCTCTCTATAATCAATAAAGATTAAGTGCGATACAAAATGATTCTATTACTGAGCTAACTTATATCAATACCCAAGCTCTTAACGAAGTCATCATAAAAGACACTGATACAAGTAGCCCTTTATAGCCTCTCAAGAAAACAAGAAAATCATCTCCCACAATAGAATCATTTCTCTACGGCAAAACTTTATCCCACATATGTTCCCAAGAAAAAGCGAAAAACGCATCTTACCCAATGCATTCACTAATGAATCAAGAGAAACTTACCACTGAAAGAGATAAAACGCTAAAGTTTTAACCACTAAAACAGAACGTCCACGATACATTCCCTGTTCCACATCGATAGAAGACGATGCAAGGGAACCTCAACATTCATCTTAAAGCGAAAATGCACGCCCCAAGCATGCATTGATCGATGAAATAAAAGAAGTTCACCACTGGAAAAGAAAGAAAACGCTAAAGTTTTAACCACTAAAACAGAACGTCCACGATACATCCCCTGTTCCACATCGATAGAAGACGATGCAAGAGAACCTCAACCTTCATCTTAAAGCGAAAATGCACGCCCCAAGCGTGCATTGATCGATGCAATAAAAGAAGTTCACCACTGGAAAAGAAAAAAAACGCTAAAGTTTTAACCTCTAAAACAGAACGCTCACGATACATTCCCTGTTCCACATCGATAGAAGACGATGCAAGAGAACCTCAACATTCATCTTAAAGCGAAAATGCACGCCCCAAGCATGCATTGATCGATGAAATAAAAGAAGTTCACCACTGGAAAAGAAAGAAAACGCTCAGTCTTTAACCACTAAAACGGAACGCCCACGATACATTCCCGTTTTCAAATCAATGTGATGAGGACGACGTAATTCACCAGAATTTTTATCTTCGATATAAGTCGGCGCCTTCAGAGCATCAGCCGAACGGCGCATGCCCCTCTTCGCTGGAGAGGTTTTTCGTTTAGGTACAGCCATAAAAAGACACTCCAAATCCATTAAAACAGAAAAAGCAATGTCAAAAATGACAATGCTTCATTTAAAAACACCATAAAATTTTAAGATATTATACACTGATAAAAAAGAAGAGGCAATGTCAAAATGATCCTCCTCTTACTAAAAATGAGCTTCTTGTTATCAAAAATGGTGTCACAATAATCAAAGGAATATCAAAAACACTGCAAAATTTGAGAATTTTATACACCAATGAAAGCTTTTTTATAAGATCTTCATTCAATTTTTATTTGGTTTAAAAAGGGATTTGCGCATACAGTAGAGATACGGATAAAAAGAGAAGTTGATTTTTAATAAAAAACGACGCCAATTTATGAAAACAAGAAAAAGCGACAACCTTTCTCTTTAAACTTCATAATTTCATTTTTGTAAAAACAAAGGAAGCAAGAATGCACGAATTTACCACCCTTCTTGCAAAACATAGAGACACCGTTGAAAAGCGGCTTGATACCCTGTTAAGTGATCAAATCCAAAATGGTGAAATTTCACGCCCTAAAAACTTAATCAAAGCCATGCGTTATGGTGTGCTGAACGGTGGAAAACGCTTGCGTCCTTTTCTTGTAATTCAAAGTGCTGCACTTTTTGATGTCCCTGTAGAACATTCTCTTGATATTGCATGTGCCTTAGAATGTATCCATTGTTATTCGCTCATTCATGATGATCTTCCCGCTATGGATAACGATATACTCCGGCGTGGAAAACCCACTGTCCATGTAGCATTTGATGAAGCAACAGCAATTCTAGCAGGCAATGCCCTCTTAACATTTGCCTTTGAAATTATTGCTCATAAAGCTAGTATTTTATCTACAGATATTAGAATCAAGCTGATCACGTCTCTTGCACAATCGGCAGGGCTTGGCGGTATGTTAGGTGGACAAATGCTGGACCTTGAAGCTGAAAAAAGACCGCAAGAAAGTACTGACATCATCACTCTACAACACATGAAAACAGCAGCCCTGATAAGCTTTGCTTGCCAAGCAGGTGCCATCATTGGCAATGCATCTAAAGAATTAACTGAAAAGCTTACTGATTTTGGTACCTATCTTGGTTTAGCCTTTCAATTAACCGATGACCTTCTTGATGTCACCGCCAACACGCAAACCCTAGGAAAAACGGCTGGGAAAGATGAAACGGCACAAAAAGCCACTTTTGTTCATCTTTACGGCATTAAAGAAACCCAAAAAAAGCGAGATACACTCATCAGTAAAGCAGAAGCATTCTTACATCCTTTTGGCGCTAAAGCACTCCCCCTCCAACAAGCAGCACACTTTAGTGCAATACGCCAAAATTAAACTTCATCCGCCATATTGTACATAGTGTACACCATCATATTTATTGAATGCATAATAGACTTTTCAAAGAAACGTTACCATTAATCTCCATTATAGTCCTTATCATGAAATGGGTGCGACAAATCTTAAGAAGAATTTCATTAAAACAAGCCGCGTGAATTTATAACACAAGTGCATTCTGGGTATCCTATTTTGCATGAAAAATGCCTTCCATTAAAGAATGAAAGAAAATAGGAAAACTGCTCCATTACCATTCCTTAATAAGCATATAATCCAGCACAATCATTTTCTTTATCAGCGTCCAATCTTGTCAGCAACTCTTGGCACAATATTCATGAGAAGCATTTTTATTTCTTTTTTAATGATTGTTATGCCACGCCCACTTATAATGTACAAGCAGATGACTTTGATTGCTTCAACATACATAGATTTGAAATAAGAATAACGGATAACATTCTTCTTTCCCATTCAACATGCAAAAACAATGATGCGCCTTAATAAATAAAAGCCTTGATCCACTATAAACCCCATGAAACACACGTGAAATACGTTACTATTTTCACTGAGATTTCTTTAGGGCTCCTTCTAAAAAAAACATTGCCAACAGATAAACCAATAAATAGATACCCAAAATATAAACGAGAGAGAAAAAGCCAAATATATTGACCATATACGCACTCATGTAAAAAAATACCAATAAGCTAAATCTCCCAACGGTTGACAAGAAAGATTCATATGTAGCCCTGAAATGATCACTAATACTATCATGCAAAACAACTTCTACACGAAGATATGTATACTTAATTAAGTAAAAAATCATACAAACTAAAATAACAGCAATTTCTTTTTTTGGCTCAAAGAAAACCATTGTAAAAATCAGTGAACCCAAAAGAAACAGCAATAAAATAAAATTCACTCTTTCACTTAGTTTTGTAAAGAGAAAACTAGCCAAGAGCTGAGAGAGCAATATCAATGAAAATGTCACACCAAGGTCAAAATAAGTGACATTAATATTATGATCTTTAAATATCCACTGCCAATACTGCGAGAATATATTGAAAAAGATCAGTGAAAAATAAAAGCATAAAGAGATATAAGGAACTTTAATAAAAATAGACAACATCTCTTTAGCATCATAAATGAGAGAATTCGCTTTATTTGGTTGTTTTTCTCCTTTCAGGTCATCAAGAAAAAACAAACCAAATAGTGTTGTCATCAACATTAAAAACGCCGCGATATACCATATATATTGGCTAGAATAATCAGCAAAATATGCGCCAATTAAACTGAATATAAACATGCCGATGTAATTATATTGAGAGCTAGAACCAAGCACTTTTTTAGTCGATGTCAATTTTGCTTTTGCATATTGAACAAGTAAAGCATTATAGGCGCCAGCAATCAATGTCAGCGATAAGGCATTAAAAGATTCTGCCAAAAGAAAACCATAAAAGCTTGTAGAAAATCCCATGAGACATAGCCATGTAGCAGCAAAAGCCGCTGCCAAAACGATAGATATTTTATAACTTTTTCTATCGGCAAAATATCCCAGAGGAATATCTGTAACCATCATAATAAAAGCCTGAAACGACTTAATGATCCCGATATCAATAAGAGTTAGTCCTTTTTCAAGCATATAAAAGACAATAAAGGCACCTGTTAAAATTCTTATACCGTTAAATAAAAAGCCAAACGCTAATATATTTGTCATCTATTCCCCAATAACGCCAAAAAAGGGCACCATATACATCATTTATATAAAGATAAAAACTTACATTTTACGACAAATAGGGCAATAACCGCTATAAGGATCTTCAGTCCTATCAATTTTATAGCTGGAAAAATTAATAAATAATGTTTTTTCTATAATTTGACATTTGTCAAAATCCGTTAAATATTTTACTGCCTCAAGAGCAGCCAAAGAACCAGCAACCGCATTATACGGATCTATCAAAGTATTCATATAGTTTTGCTTAATAGTCTTAACAAACTCAAACTCATTAACATCCTTCATATGATTCTGATTCACACATGCATAACATCTTGTTTTACCTGGAATAATCAACGGGCCAACAATAGCATTTACCGTGGCCGAAGCAGCATATAACAGCGCGCCACCCATATTAAAAGCAGCTTCGTTCATTAAATGGAAAAAAGCTGGCCTTGGATTATCTGCTGCGCATATAACAAGATCAGCTCTTTCGAATAGACGGCATGCCTTTTCTATATTATCTATTTTTTCATCATAGAACTCATATTGAGTCGAAGGACTAATATATGGAGCTTTATCTCTAGCAACATCAACCTTTTTTTACCTAAGTCACTATAATTATAGAGTATCTGTCTAGATAAATTTGATTCTTCGACAATATCAAAATCATAGCTTTTAATATGTCCTGCCCCCATAGCAGATAATGTATAAAAAACGTAGCTTCCACATCCACCCAAACCAACTATAGTTATCTTAGCATCTTTCAATTTGGAGTTAGCTAAAAGGGCATTGTCAAAACTACCTGATACATGCTTGAATAAGTTAATTTGCCTATCAAATCTATTATACTCGCTCTCACTAAGCCCAGCTTTTCTAATAGAATCCTCCTTTGAAAAGGGGGGTTCTATTATTCTATTATCAAGCATATATTTTGCTAAATACAAAAAATCTTCGCTTTCTGCAGTATCTAGGTTACATTTCAATATTATATCACCTATGGTATTCTCTGCATCAAAACACGCCAAAGCCTTTATAACATTCGGTGACGTACCACTCATATCAAGAGCTATAACATTTTGCAGATCCGCCCCTATCAAAACCTCATCACCTTCTTGCCTCGCTGATATGGTATACGAATAAACATACTTGTTTTTATATAGCAAATTCATTTTCAAATCTCCCCCTAGCAAGCTGAAGATCTACATGACTCAACAAATCGTGCAAATCACTTGTGTTATCAAAATTAAAATTATCGAAACAAAATTTACGCCCATGATACTCTTCAAGATATTTTATATGTAGCCTTATAGCATTCATTTTTTCATCTATTGAGAGCTCACCTAAGCGTACATGATGAAATCTACGAAAAAATGCTGCATCCCCTTGAATATGTGCTAATTCTGCAGAAGTTGTCGCTATCATTAACTTTAAATTCTGTTCCAGCATAAAAGGTTTGAATAAATCCATGGCACCGATACCTCCATCACTTCTGGTATTAGCGATTGAATGCCCTTCATCAATAAAAAGGGCGACATTCTCATATGGAGACACAGTTTCTATTAAAGTTCCGATTTTTCGTTCAAACTCCCCCCGTAATCCCGTATCAGATATCACGCTTCCTAAATTAACCTCTAGTATGACATATCCATTCAACATAGGCTTAAACTGATTAAGCCTAAAAGCTAACTCACGCACAAAAGAAGTCTTTCCACATCCAGCAGGACCAGAAATAACAATACTTTTCTTATAAGCGCAAAACAAAGAAACCATCGCTGTTCTTATCATTTCTTCGCGACCAATATACGGAGATCTCTTTCCTAAACCAAGGACATTCAAATTGACTCTACTTTCTCTCATATCGCGAGCCAATAATAGCGCCTCTTCATTTTGTAAATACATATCACCCCCAACCGTAAATAGAAGGGGTCATACAACCCCTTCCAATATTTTCAATTATGATAATGCAGAATCGCAAATCAAAGATTTTACTTTAGCAGATGTAGAAGAATAAGACTTGATCTTCGTTCCTAGTACCACGTTACTATTTGATTCTACTTTCATTTTAACCTCCTCGTTTAAAATAATATTCGGAAGAATAATCTCTCCCTATTTTAAATTTTCATTTATATTTAATTATGTCAATTAATAATTTGGAATAACTTATTCCGTTACAAAATCGCTCAAGCCATATTTTTTATAGCGTCTCAAGTCTGTAATATTTGTTCGAAATGGATTTTTATTTTTCGAAGATAAGTACTTCCAACCATCTGCGCAGTTTATGATTTTTTGTACTTTTATGAACTTGCATAGAAGGCTGTTATAGCAATACAAAGCTTTTTTGAGGTATTGAAGTATTTGAAAAAAAGTACAGGACCCCACGATCTGCAAGCAATAAAGCTTTTGTAAAAAAATTAAACAATAAAATTTTGAAAAGAGTTCAAATTATCCTATTAATTGGGAAAAATTCTAACAGCACTATCCAGCTTTTTATGGAAACCCATAAAATTGCTGGAAATAATGTCACGTTTAGTTTTCTATTGGATCTGTTTTAAGACAGTATTATCAAGGAGAAATGCTTGAAAACAGTGAGGAAGCACCTCAATTTATGAACAATCATCTTGTTCTCAACATGCAACCACAATGAGGACTGAATATTGATTTACAAGCAAAAGAACAACCTTTAATGAAGAAAAAATGCACTCCAAGAATTTATTTCAACCTTGCCCAAAGCGTGTATGAATATAATCACTCAAAAGCGCTTCAAATTCTTCAGCAATGTGATCACCCCGCAAAGTTTTTACCTTTTGTCCCTCAATAAAAACAGGTGCCGCAGGGCTTTCCCCCACTCCAGGCAAAGAGATTCCAATATCTGCATGTTTTGACTCCCCCGGTCCATTGACGATACATCCCATCACGGCAACCTTCAAACTTTCAACGCCAGGGTATTTTTCACGCCAAATAGGCATATTTTTATATAAATCTGCTTCAATTTTTTGTGCCAATTGTTGAAAGACCGTTGAGGTTGTACGCCCACAACCAGGACAAGCCGCAACCACAGGCAAAAATTGTCGAAAACCCATTACTTGCAAAAGTTCTTGCCCCACCTTTACTTCTCGTGTTCGATCACCACCAGGTTTTGGTGTTAAGGAAATTCGTATTGTATCGCCAATCCCTTGCTGTAATAAAATGCCCAAAGCCACCGAAGAAGCAACAACGCCCTTTGTTCCCATCCCAGCTTCCGTTAATCCCAAATGAAGAGCATAATCACAACGCGCCGCCAAAGTGGTATAAACAGCAATAAGATCTTGGACGTCACTTACTTTAGCAGAAAGGATAATTTTATCACGTCCCAACCCCATATCTTCAGCGCAAAGAGCCGATTGCAGAGCAGACTGCACAACAGTTTCCCGCATCACTTCAGCAACCGATAAAGGATTTTCTTGCTGTGCATTTTCATTCATAAGCCGTGTTAACAATGCATTATCAAGAGAACCCCAATTCACGCCAATGCGAATAGGTTTATGATACCGACAAGCAATCTCAATAATTTCTGCAAATTGACGATCTTTTTTTGCGCCAAAACCAACATTTCCAGGATTGATGCGATATTTTGCAAGCGCCTCAGCACACGCAGGATGCTCAGATAAAAGCTTATGACCAATATAATGAAAATCCCCAACCAATGGTACAAAAAATCCTAACCTCTCCAATCGCTCCCGTATTTTTGGTACAGCAGCCGCCGCTTCATCGCGATCAACAGTAATTCGAACCAATTGTGAACCAGCTTGCCAAAGAGCAGCCACTTGAGCAACAGTTGCATCAACATCAGCGGTATCTGTATTGGTCATTGACTGTACAACTATCGGGCTCTGCCCCCCAATGATCACATCACCAACAGCAACACCAACAGATCGACGACGCTCAAGTGGTTTAGATAAAAAATAGGTCGTATTCATCAAGTCCTCAAATTTTTAAAACCTGCGCTATCAATCATTACTTACATTGACTTCCTCCGCGCTTCAAAGGACGAAAATTACACCGCCCACCAATCTTAACAGATTGCTCTCAAAAGGTTCTACCTACTAACACTGATGCAATTCAACTCATAGGTGGATTCATTCTATAGACGCACCGGATAAGTTCTACTACTTCTGTTCAAGTTTATACTTCTACACTTGGTTGATTCAAAAAGAAACTGAAACCAAACAGAGACAATACTGTATTTTTAAGTTGCATGCCGATACCTTACATCAACGTCATCACAAAACAGTGTTTTACAACACAACAGATAACGCCTAACAAAACACCATTTTTAAAATGCATGAAAGACATCGCCAAATTAATCCAACATATTGATTTATAATAATCTATTTTTTACAAATTTGAATGCTAAACCCAAATATCGTAAGATTTCCTCATTTTAAATCTTCTTAATTGAATCAATCAATACCACTCCCTACAGCCACAAGAGAATATGTAGATAAAAACTCCTTATAAACTATTTCAAGTGCCAAAAGATATCCCAACACTTTAAACAAACAAAAAAATGAAGACATCGCCCACCATCTTTATGATGAATCTTACACCATCTTGTAAAAATTTTTACCTTACATCCTTAACAAAAACCATCATGAAAAGAACTCGGACACATTAAAAAATGCCTCATTAAACTCAAACTCTTAATTTTCATCTCACCCACGCGCGGCATTATCAATGCAACTTTTCAATTTTCAAGCCGTTATAGCAAAACCCCAAACACAATTCCAACTGTCACGCAACAATTTAACACATGAAGGAGTCAATAAATGTGTCTATTTTCACCCCATAGAAAAAATGCTAAAATTAAAAAACGTATAGCACAATTAAAAAGAGAGCTGGTCCCCGTAAATCATTGGAGTTTTCAAAATGATAGCTTTGAAAACATTTCTGAGCTGTTTAACACATGGAAACAAAAAGGCCGTCACGCACTTTATCACCTCAACGAACATGCTACAGAATTAAAGAAAAAAGCGAAAGAAAATCCTAAAAAAACCCTCGCATTAGCAGCAGGAATTGTTTTAGTAAGCTTCTTGCTAATCCGTAAACATTAATAACACAATCAATAACCTTCCCTTTTAATGCCCGATTCAAAGCGGGCATTTTTATGGTTTACAAAATATAAACTTTACGTCTTTCTCCTAACTTTACGCCCTCTCCCAAAAGGATAAGTTTTCCAGCCATCCAGCCAGTCTATAATCCAGCTTTTGTCTATCGGAAACCTATCAACGCATGCGATTCACATCACCACCCCTCAAAGGAAAACATTTCTAAAGGCAACAAACAAGCCCTACAACGAATGTGCTCCCCACACAAACACTTAACGCATCAAAAAGACGCTTGATACCACACCTAAAATGAGGATATTCACGGGACAATAAGATAACAACTCAAATATTCAATCCAAAACTTCCCCCAATTTCCCAGCCTTCCCAAAACTTCATTGTGTATATAGACTAAAAATAAAGAATTAATACTGGAAAAGCTTACACTTTTACTCTATACGCCCCCGATTGTCATTTTAATTGAGGAAAGGGGAGGATATTTTGATATTGAAAACCCACACTCCTCTCACTACTAGGTATTTTTTATAAAAAATACCTTTAGACAAAAGAAATGTTTCTCAACAACAATCATTGCATTTTCCTTTGAATTTCACACGAACGTATTTGCAATAATTCTTCTATTTTTTTCCAACTCATTTTGCCAAAATATAGAACAGATTAAACAAGAAAAACAACAGCTTGCACATTTTAAAAATCCACTCGATGAAATAAAAAAACGACATGGTTTCTTAAATAAAACATCCGCAGCTCTTCAAAGAACATTCAAAAAGCAAAAGAGTCATGGCCTCCATCGCTCTAATTTTAGTCACTTTCAAAAATTGACAGGTATCAGCAGCAGCAAAAATACTGAAAAGAGGAAAGAAAAATTCTTATACTAAAGAGCCATTAAAAAACGCAAAATCAAAAGCCGCAGTTGATATTTTTGATGAACAAAAAGCCAAAACACAACATAGAACAAGCTATTTACGAAAAAGCGCGTGAAAAACAAAAAAAACCATAAAACAGCTTATTGATCAACTTAAAAGTCCTAAAGATACTGATCAAATTCAGCCCATTCAAACACTCTACGCAGCCCTACAGATTCACGAATACGAGTTCTACAAATGAAAGCCTCGGCAATAACCCAACAAGGAAAAGAAGAATGTGAAGCGAAAGAATTTAGAAAACGACACAAAGATTATACCCAACCACTCTATAGTCATTAAACTAAAAAAAATTGTGAAAACGTACGAGTAGCTGATCATGAACTTGCCATAGAACGTCAGAAAAAAGCTGAAGAGGAAAACCATAAACGTAGAGAAGAATGGGAAAAAGCAAAAAGAAGAGGAAGCTAAACGAAAAGCCGAATATGAAAATGGGAAGCTGAAGCTGAAAAACGGAGAGCTGAAAGTGAAGTTAGAGGACGAGCTAAACTTTAAGAATTACAGTGAACATAACAAGAGAATATTCGTAAAATGTTTGGAACTGAAAAACAAAAAGAAAACGAAGGCACATTGACCTAGATAGATAACGATTTAGTCCCTTACAAAGACAAATAGACAACACCATTACACATCTTTCATCGGCTATATCTGCTCCGGTAACTACATTTTATACGCTCTATAGTGTGTCCCCATAAAGTACAATATTATGTATAAGCGTTTTTTAGCTAGATTATTGCGACAGTTTTCAAACTTAGCATCATTGTTATACACACAATACAGATTGATAATAACAACACATCTATCAGAGATAGATTTTTCAATGATCTGCCTCACATCATGCAAATATCACATAAAGAGTACACTCAGATAAAAAGAAGAGCCTCCTTTCCACACCTCAAAAGATGATGTTGCTAGAAACGACAGGCAAAGCTTCCAATACTCCATCCCCCCTACTGAGTTATTTCAAAAGAAATGGAAGTAAGTAAAGATGCATGCGCTTTAATATTCTAAGGCACATTATTTTACATCATGAAATAGAATAATAAGAAGCTTAAGAGCTTTAAAAGATGTAGTATAGCAAACCAAACGAAATCTTCTAACGTGAATATCCATTTGCTATAAGTAAATGACGCAAAAATTAAACTGAAAAAACCCAAAATTTTATCCTCCAGAATCGACTCGCTGCGAAGTATCTACATAGGTAACCACGGACATGCCAGGAATGAGTTTTTCAATCCCTTCCTGTCCAGGATCTAAAGCAATCCGTACTGAAATACGTTGCGCAATTTTGATAAAATTACCAATTGTCGTATCCGTTTTTAACAATGAAAACTCTGAGCCTGTAGCAGGTGCAAAACGAACCACACGCCCTGTTAACTTTTTGTTGTTCAATGCATCAACAGAAAAAACAACCGGTTGCCCCACACGCATCTGAGAAAGTTGCGTTTCCTTATAATTAGCAATAATCCAAATATCATCAGAAATAACAGAGACCAATTGTGTCCCCGGCATAACATATTGCCCTACCCGCGCTCCAACTAATCCAATATAGCCTGTTCGAGGAGATAAAATCTTTGTATGATCGAGATTAAGTTTTGCCAACTCAACACTCACCTTCGCTCCAGAAATTTCTGACTGTAAACTTTGCCGTTCAAGATCCAATTGTTTTTGCAATTGGCGTTTTGTTTCGAGAGCTGTCAAGAGTTGTGAAAGAGGACGAGAAACAGAACTTGCCGCATCACCAAAACCTAACTTTTTACTATCTGGAACAACATTTGAAAATGCTCGTGAACGCGCCAACTCCACCTCTGCTGTATTAATCTCGCCCTGCAAAAGCTGTGCTTGTAATTCAATACTTGCCAGTTTTGCATTTTTTGAATCGAGAACAGCCTGTGCCCGTGCAAGCTGCTGGCGAAAAAGAGAATCATCGAGCTCAAAGAGCAGCATTCCCTTTTCAACGCGTTGATAATCTTGCACATAAATCCGTGCAATCACCCCAGAGATCTGTGAACTAACCAGAGTAACATTGCCCTTAATGGAAGCATTATCGGTTATTTGAATGTTACTCACAAAAGGAGGAAGTCTCCAAGCCCACAAAATCAGCAAAACACCCGTAATACCCGATAGGAATGCAACAATCGTAGCTTTTGACCGTAATGTTTTTATCATTTTTTTGCACCCCTCTTTCTATGACATTACTCTACTTTTCTAATGCGCGCAAAGAGCATGACTTAACAATCATTGTGACAAGAAAAATAACAAATACAACCATTGAAATATAAAAATAAAGCCGAAAAACGTCATCATAAGCAAAAATATTTGCTGTTAACTTAAATTTCTCTATCAACATAGAAGTACCTTGCTCACTTCTCAAGCCATTGGGAACAGAAATACCATAAGAAGGCGAAAATAAAGTATTCATCTCACCAGAAATAAGTGGATCAGTAATAATAATATTTTGTGTTAAGGACTCAAAGTTCTTATGGGCAAAATAAAACTGTAGGCTGCCAAAAAAAGCCGACCCCATCAATCCCCCTGTCACTTGCGTTAACAAAAAAACAGCAATAAAACTTAAAACGTAACGCGGTCCTCGCTCACCAGCGATCACAAATCCTTTGAAAAGAGCAGGAGGCAAAAAAAGTGCATAACTAAAACTCACCAACCCTTGGCTCAACATCATATCTTTCGGGCGCGTTAAATAGTTTACATGACTGTCTAAATAAGCTCCCAACGCCAAACAACCTAAAGATAACAAATAAAAATAATCCTCACGCCCCGCCCGTAAAAAAAAGACACAAACAGCCCCCCCTAACAGAATCCCTAATGTCACCGCAAGATACATGGGCGCCATCTCACGATTGAGCAAACCAAAAAGATTAAAAAACCCTACGGGCAAATTTGACCGCTCCAATAAAAAAACATGAAAGATCAATAAAATAAAAACAGATTGGATCATTTCTTTACTGAAAATCCAACGCAAATCAATCAACGGTTTTTCTCTATTAAGCTCAATAATAATAGCAATAGCCAACGATAAAATAGCAAGTGCGAGCCCCCAACCAATCCATGGTGCTTCATACCACCAATACAATATGCCAACAGACATGATCACAGCATTTAATCCAAGACCAAGAGCAATCAAACCATAGCTTATCCAATCTAATTTTTGAATAACCTTACTACGCACAACAGGAGTAAGAGGCAAAGTATAGATACAGACCAAGCTGATAAGAACCAACCCCATTTCCAGAGCGGAAAGACTGGAAAAACCACCATTTTCCAGCAAATCAGGAGAAATCAAACGTGATAAAGGTGCCGCTAAAGCCGCATTCATATAATTCAAACTAAGACCAATAGTAAACTTCTTTGCTGGAGCAAAAGCCTCCATCATATAAAGCAGCGCAAGCGAAGCCAAAGGAGCAGCAGCAATCCCAGCAAAAAAGCGAATAATCAATGCAGAACGCAAATCCGTAACAAAGAGCTGCAACACGCAAACCAAAACAAAGCCAAGAATTGATAATTCAGCAAAAGCGCGTAGCCCAAATTGATAGCGGATTTTGATCAACATAATCGCTACACTCACATTTGGCGCCATATAGGCCGCTACCAGCCATGTCGTCTCGGCCAAAGTTGCATGAAAATCACCCGTAAGATGGACAATATTAGACTGAACAATATTAGCCCCTAAACCATAAGCCCATTGCAAAATAAGAGAAGCCAAAATATAAACAAAGCACTTTGGCAAAGGTCCCGCAAAGACACGACCAGGACGAGGAAAGGGTTTTGCGCTCCTTTTAGCAGACACAACCGTACTCTTTTTTCCGCTCATGTCACCTTTTCCTGTATACTCTGCTACGCTTCTATCAATACAGCACCATCAGCTGACAAATGCTGGAAAAAAGACTCTATTTTATGATTGTCCTCATCACTTATCCCTCCTTCTAACGTCGCTTGAATCTGCAAAATCTGCTGTTCTAATGCATCAAAAGAAAGATTCTCTACAGCCACAACGCGCTCTACCAATAAAGAGCAGCCCGAAAAGGTAATATTTGCAACGCCCCCGCATACAGCAAATAATTTTTCACCCAAAGAGGTGCGAACACGAACACTACCCAACACAATACTTGCCACCAATGGCGCATGATGCGCCATAACTGTCAAATAACCTGAGGCTGAAGGAAGAACAACAGACACTACCTGCTCTGAAAACACAATTTTTTCAGGCGATACAAGCTCAAATAAAAAATGCTCTTCTCTATTGTTTTCCACAAAAATCTCCACAATACCCGATATAAGGACTCTTTGTTTTCTTCAACGACTCGTCCTTTTTAACGAAAAATACCCATGACAGTTTTTTCTTGAATAAGAAGCTTCTTACTAAGAAGCCTCTGCCATGAGACGCTTTCCTTTTTCAAGTGCTTCATCAATCGAACCAACCATATAAAAAGCAGCTTCTGGCAAATCATCATAATCGCCAGCACAAAGACCTTTAAAGCCTTTGATTGTCTCTTCTAAAGGAACGAGTTTCCCCGGCGAACCAGTAAAGGCTTCCGCAACATGGAAAGGTTGTGAAAGGAAACGTTCAATTTTACGCGCCCGCCCCACCAGCAACTTGTCATCTTCAGAAAGTTCATCCATTCCAAGAATAGCAATAATATCCTGAAGCGCTCTATAACGTTGTAAAATGGTTTGTACTTGACAAGCAACTGTGTAATGCTCTTCCCCCACAATCAATGGATCCAACATACGTGAAAAAGAGTCAAGCGGATCAACCGCCGGATAAATTCCCTTTTCCGCAATAGAGCGCGAAAGCACAGTTGTTGCATCCAAATGAGCAAAAGACGCTGCAGGCGCCGGATCCGTCAAGTCATCTGCCGGAACATAAATTGCCTGAACGGAAGTAATAGAGCCTGTTTTTGTACTGGTAATACGTTCTTGCAACGCCCCCATATCCGTTGCCAAGGTAGGCTGATACCCAACAGCAGAAGGAATACGCCCTAAAAGAGCAGATACCTCAGCTCCTGCTTGCGTGAAACGGAAAATATTATCCACAAAGAAGAGAACATCTTGTCCTTCATCACGGAAACTTTCTGCAATTGTCAATCCTGAAAGAGCCACACGCGCACGTGCTCCTGGTGGTTCATTCATTTGCCCGTAAACAAGGGCACACTTTGACCCTTCCGTTGAACCATTATTCTCTTTTGGATTCACATTCACGCGGCTTTCGATCATTTCATAATAAAGATCATTTCCTTCACGTGTACGTTCTCCCACACCAGCAAATACAGAATAGCCACCATGTGCCTTTGCAATATTGTTTATAAGCTCCATAATGAGAACGGTTTTTCCAACACCAGCACCACCAAACAAGCCAATTTTACCCCCTTTAGAATAAGGGGCTAACAAATCCACGACTTTAATACCGGTGACGAGAATTTCCGAAACAGTCGATTGCTCAACATATTCAGGTGCCTCTTGGTGAATAGAACGTGTTTTGGTTGAAGCGATTGGTCCCACATTATCCACCGGTTCCCCAATCACATTCATAATACGTCCCAACGTTGCTTCTCCTACAGGAACGCTAATTTGTGTGCCTGTATCCACAACCTTTTGGCCCCGCATCAAACCATCAGTCGTATCCATAGCAATCGTACGCACGGTATTTTCACCCAAATGCTGCGCAACTTCTAATACCAAGCGATTACCTAAATTCTCTGTTTCCAAAGCGTTGAGAATATTTGGCAATTCACCTTCAAATTGCACATCAACGACAGCACCAATAATCTGCTTGATTTCACCAACAGCGCCTTTTGCACGCTCTTCTTTTTTTGCGGATGTATCTTTTTTTACAGGTGTATCTTTAGCTGCATCACGCGCAGGTACAGAGGAAGCCTCTACATCCACTTGAGATTTCGAAGCGGCTTTTTTCACGCTGGAACGAGCAGCTGGTTTCTTTTTTTCACCTTTTTCTGTTCCTTTGCTTGAGGTTACTGCTTTTACCATCAATCCTTACCTTCTCCATTTAAAGCGCTTCAGCGCCCGCAATAATTTCGATCAATTCTGTCGTAATCTGTGCTTGACGTTGACGATTATAAGCCACCGTCAATTTACTAATCATTTCACCCGCATTGCGCGATGCATTATCCATAGCTGTCATCTTGGCGCCCATCTCACCAGCAACATTTTCCAGCAAAGCCCGAAAGATTTGCACCGAAAGATTACGTGGTACAAGGGCCTCTAAAAGAGACGCAGCATCAGGTTCATATTCATAAACAATCGATTGTGAACCTTTGTTATGATCGGTTTGCTCCACAACATCTATTGCCCCAACAGCTGCTTTTGGAGCAACCATTGGAATCAAATCCAAAGCTGTTGGACGCTGATTAATTACGGAAACAAATTCAGAATAAAACAGCGTACAGACATCGAAAGCGCCTTCATTGAATAAATCAACAATCCGTTGACTAATCATCACTGCCTCTGCAAAACCAATTCGCTTTACAGCATGCAAATCGATATGGTCAATTATCAAGCCTTTGTAATCACGCGATAAAATATCCGCGCCCTTTTTACCCACAGTGATAATTTTTACTATTTTATCAGCCGCCAACAATGCCTTAATCTGTTCACGTGCACGACGAGCAATTTGCACATTAAAAGCACCACACAAACCGCGCTCAGCAGTACACACCACCAAAAGATGCACATCATCGCGCCCCGTACCACGCATAAGAGCAGGCGCATCAACACCATCTACATCAGCAGCAACACTGGTCAAAATATCAGCCATTTTCTTCGCATAAGGGCGTGCAGACTGCGCTGCCTCTTGAGCACGATGCAACCTTGCCGCTGCAACCATTTGCATAGCTTTGGTAATCTTTTGTGTTGCTTTAACCGAAGCGATACGGTCTCTAAGATCTTTTAGTGAAGCCATTCAAGCATTCCATCAATTCATCACGAGAAATTTTTCGCATAAGTATCAAGAACAGTTATCAACTTATCTTTCAGCTCATCTGTTATTTGCTTTTGCTCAGCAATTGCCTTTAAGAGATCTTGATAATCACTACGCAAAAGCACCAAAAGTCCCTGCTCAAACCGCGCAACATCAGAAACCGCCAAAGCATCAAGATAGCCATTCACACCCGCGAAAATAACCACCACCTGTTCTTCTGTTTTGAGTGGAGAAAATTGCGGCTGCTTCAACAACTCTGTCAAGCGCGCACCCCGATTTAACAAACGCTGGGTTGACGCATCCAAATCAGAGCCAAACTGCGCAAAAGCTGCCATTTCACGATATTGCGCCAATTCACCTTTAATCGAGCCAGCAACTTGCTTCATCGCCTTAATTTGTGCGGCAGAACCAACACGCGATACAGAAAGACCAACATTTACAGCAGGACGAATTCCTTGATAAAACAAATTAGTCTCTAGAAAAATTTGTCCATCAGTAATCGAAATCACATTTGTAGGAATATAGGCAGAAACATCATTTGCTTGCGTTTCAATAACTGGCAAAGCTGTCAACGACCCAGATCCATTTTCCGCATTCAACTTTGCAGCCCGCTCTAAAAGACGAGAATGCAGATAGAAAACATCTCCCGGATAAGCTTCACGACCTGGAGGACGACGCAATAAAAGAGACATTTGACGATACGCTACCGCCTGTTTTGACAAGTCATCATAACCGATCAAAGCATGTTGCCCATTATCACGGAAATACTCACCCATAGCACATCCAGCAAGAGGTGCAATAAATTGCAGTGGTGCTGGATCAGAAGCAGTCGCTGCAACAATAATAGAATATTCCAGCGCTCCACGTTCTTCTAAAACTTTAACGAATTGTGCCACCGTCGAACGTTTTTGACCGATAGCCACATAAATACAATAAACTTTATCTTGCTCTCGTCCAGCCCCTTTTTCATGAAAAGGTTTTTGGTTTAAAAATGTATCGAGCAAAATTGCTGTTTTTCCTGTTTGGCGATCACCAATCACCAATTCACGCTGCCCCCGTCCAATAGGGATGAGTGCGTCAATCGCTTTCAATCCGGTCGACATCGGTTCATGGACAGACTGACGCGGAATAATTCCAGGAGCCTTAACATCGACACGACGACGCTCTGTTGCTTTAATGGGCCCCTTACCATCTATAGGGTTTCCCAACGCATCAACCACACGCCCAAGCAAAGCGGGGCCCACAGGAACATCGACGATAGCGCCTAACCGCTTTACACAATCACCTTCACGAATATCACGATCTGAGCCAAAAATGACCACACCAACATTATCAACTTCCAAATTGAGTGCCATACCGCGCACACCGTTTGGAAAGGCGACCATTTCCCCTGCTTGGACATTATCCAAACCATAAACGCGAGCAATACCATCTCCCACAGAGAGAACCCAACCAATTTCTGAAACCTCAGCCTTTTGGTCAAAGTTTTTGATTTGCTCTTTTAGAATTTTTGAAATTTCAGATGGTCTAATATCCATCAGCTGACCTCTTTTTTCAATGCAAGCTTAAGCGAAGACAATTTTGTGAGAAGAGACGTATCAATTTGAGACGACCCCACACGAACGATTAATCCACCAAGAATTGTTGGATCCACAATGATGTGCAGCAAGACTTTTCCTCCAACAACACCTTCCAAAGCCTCACACAACTCTTGTCTTTGTTGAGAACTTAAGGGGCGCGCAGAAACAATTTGCGCAGTAACCTGCCTACGAGCGCGTGCAACACAACGCTGGAAAGCATGTAAAATACCAAATACGGCACTAAGCCTACGGTTTATTACAATAACGCGTAAAAAATTACCAATGACCTGCCCTGCGTTTTTATCAGCAAATTTGATGTTTACACAAACAGATTGCATCACCTTAATTTGCTCTTTAACTGAAAAGAATGGACTGAGCACAAAGAATTTTAAATCCTTATTCTCCAAAACAAGCAAAAGATCCTCTACTGCCTTTTCAACCTTTTCGACGTTTCCGGCTTCTTGAACGCAATCAAAAAGCGCTTGCGCATAGCGTTGATCTACCAACGGCAGCGGTATGAGAGAAAATGAATCCGACACGAAATACCGCCTCTTTCCCTTGAGCGACTCTCTGATAGTTATCAGATGAAATGAAACAGACATTCTCAATCTTAAGAATCTTCTTCTTAAAACCTAGAACAAAAATCACTTGGTTTCTAGCATAGACATAGCCGACTCGCAACACCACAAATCGCTGCTTTTCAAAAATTTTAATAAAATATTCAAAATATTTTTGAAAAGCATTTTTTTAGATATACAGGATGGCATCACAGTTTTTTTATGCCTCTTTTTGACATTCTCTGAGCGATTTTTTCACTCTCTTTGATTTTTCTTCAAACGCTCTTGTCACCATAACAAAACATTCCCTTTATCACCACAAAACCTTTAACGAAAGACGACGTCGACTGAAAAAGTCTATTATTTCAAACTGATAAGAAAGAAAAAACAATGAATATCCTCCTAAAAATTAAAGAAAAAATTGATCTTTTTTCTTCAAACACCCACTCCTTTTAAAAAATTTTACCAAGTAATATTTTCTTGTAAGCACACTCTTTTAATATACAAAACATTGATTTATAATGATAATATATCATTTTTCATACCGGATGAGCTTCAAATATCGAAAGATTCTCTCTTTTCAAATTTTTTTATCAAAATCACTCCCTTGCTTCATCACAAACAAAAAAGGAAATGATTAAAGAAAACAACACCTCTTATAAACGCTCTCAAGTACCAAGAGTTTTCGTAATACTCAAAGCTAAATAATAAATGGCGCCATTTTATACCTTTATGAAATAAAGATGGGGAGCCTTAACGTGGTTTTTTCATTCATGAAAGCTTTGATATTCTACACTCGAAAAACATCGTAAAATGAATTCGAGTATGCTGAGAAACATTTGCTTAAACAAGCATATGAATGTAGTAATACAATAGATGTTCTGTAATATTCCGCTTTGGGCGTTCTGCTTTACATGAAAAATGTGCCCCCATTAGAGAACGAAAGTAATAAAAGCATGAAACAATGGATAATCTCCATTTCACGACAACGCCTATGAATGCTATAATGGTAACCCCATTGAGCAGCCCCATCTTTACACTTATGAAAGAACAAGCCGGCACCATCACACACTTTGCCATCTCCCAATTTTACGACAGCCCTTAATTCTTGAGATGATTAGGTATTTTGGTCCTCTCTTGTATAGTTTTACGCGACACAGGCTCCCCATCTGTAACATGCAAACGAATGGTTTTGATTGATCAATATAAATAGATTTTAAATAAGAGAATCCTACGATAGTTGAGACTATAATATGAATAACGGCATATTATCACTATAAATCAATATTTATTATTTATAAAAATTATTATTATGGACGCTTTTGAATATTCTAGAGCCGAATGAATAAGGATGACAACGATGAATGCTCATTTTGACCTTCACGCTCCAAAATGAGTCCGTGTTCTCGTCAAAGATAAATAAAATAGATATATGCAATATTCTCGCCCTAATCTAGCATACAAACGCAGGTACGACTCGTACAGCGCTGATACATCTTATGAACGCTGCTTCATAAGGCTTTAAGGTCAAATAACATCAAAAACACGTCCCTCATTAAGCTCACATAGCGTCACTTTATATGACACTATATTGCACTGATTTAGAAAAAGCATAGATCAATATCAATTTGAACGCGAATAGAATTGGGTATTTTGGGTGTACAGCTAAGCATTTTCAGCCCTTATAAAAAGAATCCGCCTATCAAAAGAATACTGTCCCTCATACAAAAAAAGGAGTAAAAGCCGAAATGATAGTGCCCTCGAAGAAGAGAGGCGCTTCTGCTGGTTCTATAACAAAGATATTTTTTCCCGTGGCTCTACTTAATGCAATGTACATGTATCATATTTTGCTGCCTGGATGCTTATTCTGAATAATATAAGAGTTCAAGTAAAGCACCTTAAGCAAAGAGACCTTCACTTTATGCGATACTGGTTTTAGAAAAAACTTTGCGGATCAATATCAATTTGAACCCGAACGGAACTGGGCATTTTGGGTGTACCGCTAAGCATTGCACGTATAAACCCTTGTATATCAAAAGAACGCTGTCCTTGCAGCAAAAGCCGAAAACGATAACGCCCCCGAACCAAAGCCAAAGGCGCTTCTGCTGGTCCCATAACCGAGATATTTTTTTCCCGTGGCGCTGCCTGACGCAATGCGCGCGCATAATGCTCTGCTGCTTGGCGCTGTTGTGCAGAGATAATCAAAGAGGCAAGCCGCCCATAGGGGGGCAAATGATAATGCTGACGCGCTGCAATCTCACGTGTGTAAAAATCTTCTGGCTGGCATGCAAGTAAGGCTTTGATGACCGGATGATCTGGTTGATAAGTTTGCAATAATCCTAAACTTTTCAATCCCACACGCCCTGCTCTTCCGGTAACTTGAGAAAGCAGCTGATAGGTACGTTCACTTGCGCGTAAATCGCCATTGGCAAGACCAAGATCAGCATCAATAACGCCAACCAGAGAGAGCTTGGGAAAATGATGTCCTTTAGCGACTAACTGTGTTCCAATAATAATGTCCACATCGCCATTTGCAATGGCTTGTAATTCGCTTCGCAACTTCCCAATCCCTCCTTTGAGATCTGTTGAAAGGATCAATGATCGCGCTTGAGGAAAAAGCATTTGTGTTTCTTCGGCAATTCTTTCCACACCCGGTCCACAAGCCACGAGATGATCTAATGTCCCACATTCAGGACAGGCTTGAGGAAGTGGTTCATGATATCCACAATGATGACATTTCAGTTGCCCGTGCGCACGATGTTCGACCAACCAACTTGAACAATCGGTACAATGAAAACGATGTCCGCAAATTCGGCATAAAGTTAAAGGTGCATAACCACGACGATTAAGAAAAAGAAGAGCTTGTTCGCCTTTATCAAGCGTTTGTTTTAAAGCCCTTTCAAGAGCAAAGGAAATAAAGCGCCCCTTTTGCACCCCTCCTTGGCGCATATCAACCACCCGCAACTGTGGAAGTGCAGCTTCTTTAAAACGGGAAGGTAAATGCACCTTTTGATAACGCCCTTTTAAAACATTGGCTTGGCTTTCAATCGACGGTGTGGCTGAAGATAAAATAACAGGAAAATGCTCAAAAGAGCCCCGTGCAACAGCCATATCACGCGCATGATAAAAAATGCGCTCTTCTTGTTTATAAGCGCTATCGTGCTCTTCATCGACAACAATCAAGCCAAGCTCATGAAAGGGAAGAAAAAGTGCTGAACGAGCCCCCGCAACGACACGCACCCGCCCTTCTGCAACTTGTCGCCAGACGCGTTCTCTACGACGTGGCGTCAAATCAGAATGCCATTCTGCTGCCGCAGCGCCAAAACGTGCATAAAAACGATCTAAAAACTGCTGTGTTAAAGCAATTTCCGGCAATAAAATTAAAACCTGCTTGCCCTCTTTGAAAGCTTGAGAAACCGCTTCAAAATAAACCTCTGTCTTTCCTGAACCCGTAACACCATCAAGCAAAAAAACTTGAAACTGAGAAGATAAAACACCTTCCCGCAATAATGTTGCTGCTTCACTTTGCGCTCCCTGCAACTGAGGGGGACAAAAATCAGGATCAGGCATTGCCACAAGATCAGGAGCAGGAACCTTAACATCTTCAAAAATTCCTAGCGCTTTTAAACCTTCAACAACAGAAACCGAAGTTCCAGCCGCATGTGCAAGACCAGAACGTGTCCATATCTTCTCACTGCGCACCAATTCCAAAACCCGTGACCGCGCTGGTGTGAGACGTTCTACATTTCCACCACAATATCGCAAACCCAGCATCTTCGCTTCCGGCTCTAAAGCAGCCGGTACCGACAAAACCAATCGTGCGACAAGACCAAAAGGTGCCATTGTATAGCGACTAACAAAACGCAAAAATGTGATCATTTCTACTTTTAATGGGGGGCAATCAAAAACATGAAGCAGAGAGCGTAATTTTTCACGCGCCACCGAAGCAGACTTTTTCCCATCGGCTGTCTGCTCTCCAACATCCACAACAAAACCGCAAAGCGCACGCCCCATCACCGGAACCCGAACAAAGGAGCCAACGTTCACCTCCATAGAAGATGGAACTTTATAACTATAAGCGTGAGCAACAGGAAGAGGAACCAATACGGATACAATCTTTTCCTCTATCATGCTTGAATTCATCTTGTAAACCAATCTACGACCTATTGAGCACCAACAGGTCTAAACCTTAATCTTTAAACACTCTTATAAAATTCATTGCAGGATTCAATCCCCCCCTTATCACAATACTTTTCTAACAAAAATTCTTTTTAACACGCATTCCCTCACCAAAGTGCCAATATAAAGAACCAATCTCATCGTCTATAACAAAAAAACTCTATAGCAAAAAAACAGCACCATTCTTCTGTGTAAATAAAGCGCATCACTATTAAGCATTCAACATGCTACCGGTTAAGTGCATCCTTCAACAAAGCGATCCCATAGTATGACTTCTTCCCAACACACACTTTTATTTTTTTACCGCCTCATATCTCAATTTATCTTCAACAAACTGATTTATAAAGATATAATCATTATTTTACCTATTGTAATAAAAACCCTCAATACGATGATTTTTTTTCATTTCAAACCCATCGAGAAACATTTGTAAATCCTTATTGATGAAAAAGTATCCCATGATTTTAATTATAAGGAGAATAATATTGCAAATGGAGCCGTTACAATATTCACCTTGGCTTTGTGCCAAAAAGTGAAAACACGTGTATACATCTTTCAGCTTGATTGAAAATCAAGCAACAATACAAGCAGCACAAAAGCGTATTTTTGAAGAATGGGGAAAACAGAATAAATCAATGTAATTGACCATAAAAAAACCCTTCATGCGTAAAATTTTACAGGCGTTCTTCAACAGTGTTTTACGACAAAATAAATCCATCCGCTTTCATCAAAAACAAAGTTAAACATACCCCCTAAAAAAGGAAGGTATCTTATGATGCACTCTCAAATATCAAGAGCAATCGCAAATAGGAAATGAGCAAAGTGTTTGATAATGCTAGCTTATTTCCATAAATATAAAAACACCGCTACGCAAAGATGCCAATACGCAAAAATGTTGGTACGCAATGAATTCTATGCCTTATCACGAGCAACACTATGAAATGGGTGTGGAAACGATAAATCATATTTCTTTACCGAAAACGGATACATGATTAACACCATAGCATTCTTGTTCTTTACACAGATATTAATTCTTTCTCTTGCTTTTGCAGTCAACAATAGCGCATAACAAAAAATAGGATAAAGCTAAAAAAAGAGGTTAGAGATGAAATTTTTTGTGGATAGCGCCAATATCGAAGAAATCCAAGAGTTACAGAATTTAAGCCTTGTTGATGGTGTCACCACCAATCCCTCTCTTATCCTAAAATCAGGACGCAATATTCTTGATGTTACAAAAGAAATTTGTGCTCTCGTTAGCGGACCTGTTTCTGCTGAAGTTGCAGCAACGGAATTTGAAAGCATCATGAAAGAAGCAGCTGTTTTAGCAAAGGTTGCCGACAATATTTGTATCAAGCTTCCTTTAACGCTCGACGGATTAAAAGCCTGTAAAGCCCTCACAAAAGAAGGACTAAAAACAAATCTCACACTTTGCTTTTCTGCCAATCAAGCCTTATTAGCCGCCAAAGCAGGTGCGACATTTGTTTCGCCTTTTATTGGTAGACTGGATGATTGCGGAAATAATGGAAGTGAACTGCTTCATGAAATTCGCACAATTTATGATAACTATAACTTTGGAACACAAATCTTGGCCGCTTCAATCCGCACCGTTAATCATGTCAAAGAAGCAGCACTAAGCGGTGCTGACGTTGCAACAGTTCCACCAGCAATCTTAAAAGCACTGGTCAAACATCCTCTTACTGATAAAGGGTTGCAAATATTTCTCAACGACTGGAAAAAAACAGGACAAAATATTGCTTAATATCTAGAACTTTTATTGGAAAGATCTTTTGAAAGTAACAAAAAAATCTGTTCAGCCAACTCTTCCGCAACACGTTTTTTTGCATCTTCTTCTGCTTGCAGCGTTGCATATTCTTGACGAAGTTGCTCAAAAGATGCATTCATCATTGCTGTTCCTTTTGCAACAAGAGTATTTTTCATATCCTGCAAAGTATAAGAAGCTCTGCTCATAACAGTTCCAACAGAAGGTCGTCCCTTTCTCTTTTTCTCGAAATCAACCTCTATCTGCATAGATTCTCTTGTAAAGACGGATATCTGCAATGCCAATTGATAAGCAGGTAGAGAAGGTTTAGCACCATTTCCATACAAAAGAAAAAGCAGATGATTGCGCACCATTTGACCAAAACGATCCGAAGGTTCTTCCACAACAATAGAAGCAAGCTTTTGCGCTAACCCCAAAGAAGCTTGTCCAGAAGGGTATCCAGAAGCAGGATTCCCATAAGAAGCAGAATCCATTGTCATTGCACTCTGCAACTCTTGACGGTAAAGCGGTTCAACTTTGCATCCACACAACAGTGTGAATACACCAGCTAAAATGACAAGAATAGAACTTCTAAAAAACGACATTCACAATCCTTTGTGGAACAACAATGATTTTTTTCACAGGCTTTTCAACCAGCTGCGCCTTTACAAAATCTAACGCCAAAACCGCTTCTTTAATCATCACCTCATCAGCAGTTGCTGCAACGCTCACCTCACCGCGTTTTTTACCATTAATTTGTACTGGCAAAGTATAGCATTCCGCAACGGTTAACGCACGATCATAAACAGGCCAAGCAAACGCAGACATTAAAGTTTTTCCTCCTAAAGCAGCATGACATTCTTCTGCTAAATGGGGCATCATGGGTGCAATCATGGCAAGAAAAAAATCCATAGCTTGACGTAAAGAAGCTTTCATTTCATCGTCAACACTTTCTATCCTATTTAACAACGGTGCCATAATATTCAAGAATTCATAAAGGCGTGCAATAGCCCGATTAAAAGCGAATTTTTCCAAATCATCTTCTACAGCGCAAAGCGTGCGATGTGCGACCTTTGAGAGTTCCAAAGCCGCCCCCTGATGCCCTGCACAAGGCGCCACATCCTTTAAAATAGAAGCACTCACAGCCACACAACGCCAAACACGCTGTACAAAGCGATGTGCACCTTCAACACCAGATTCTGTCCAAATGACATCCCGCTCGGGAGGAGAATCTGACAACACAAACCAACGCACAGTATCAGCGCCATAAGATGCAATAATATCATCAGGATCAACGACATTCTTTTTTGATTTTGACATTTTCTCAATCAAACCAATCGTCACTTCACTTTGATCGGTTAATTTATAAGCACACCGCTTTCCATCTTTTTCAACAATCGAAATTTCTGCTGGAGAAACCCACCCTTGATCATCCCGATAGGTTTCATGCACCACCATCCCTTGGGTAAAAAGCCCCTTAAAAGGCTCATCTACCGTCACATGACCGACCAATTTCATAGCACGCATAAAAAAGCGCGCATAAAGAAGATGCAAAATGGCATGCTCAATTCCACCAATATATTGTTGCACAGGCAACCATTCAGCTGTTTCTTGTTTGTCAACAGGTCCCTGCGCAAAAGGAGCCGTAAAGCGTGCATAATACCAAGAAGAGTCAACAAATGTGTCCATGGTATCGGTTTCGCGTTTGGCAGGTTGACCACAGGAAGGACAAGTAACATTCTGCCATGTTTCATGCCGTGCAAGAGGATTTCCTGGTTGATCAAAAGTAACATCATCAGGCAACACAACCGGTAAATTGGCACGTGGAACAGGAACAACCCCACAAGTTGTACAATGGATCATCGGAATGGGACACCCCCAATAACGTTGACGCGAAATCCCCCAATCACGCAAACGAAATTGCACTGTTTTCTTCCCTTGCGGTTGCCCATTGAGCATTTGTTTTTCAAGCTTTTTAGCAGCTTCTTCAAAAGCTTGTTGGGGTGTTAAACCATCCAAAAAACTGGAATTGATCATCACCCCATCACCCGTATAAGGTGTTTCAGTAATAACAAAATCTTCTGCTTGCTCTCCTTTTGGTAAAACCACCGGTTTTATTGGAAGATCATATTTACGCGCAAAATCGAAATCTCTCTGATCATGAGCCGGACAACCAAAAACAACCCCTGTGCCATAGTCCATAAGCACAAAATTCGCGATATAAACGGGAATATGTACTGTTGAAACGAAAGGATGAACAGCCAAAAGGGGCGTGAGAAACCCTTGTTTTTCAGCTGTTTCAAGTGCTGCTGTTGTCGTTCCACCACACCGACAATTTTCAATAAAAGCACTCAACGCTTTGTCTTTTTTTGCCAAAGCTTGTGCAATAGGATGATCAACAGACAGAGCCAAAAAGGAAGCGCCAAACAGTGTATCAGGACGCGTTGAATAACAAACAACCTCATCAAATTTCTCACAAACATCATCAGCATCACCCGCCGACTTTAAAGCCCAACGAATCAGCAAACCTTGTGATTTTCCAATCCAGTTTTTTTGCATGGTGCGAACTTTTTCCGGCCATTGGTTCAGCTCTTCAAGCCCAGCCAAGAGCTCTTCACTAAAGTCGCTAATTTTGAAAAACCACTGCGTCAACTCACGCTGTTCCACCAACGCACCAGAACGCCATCCCCGCCCATCAACAACCTGTTCATTGGCCAAAACAGTATGATCAACAGGGTCCCAATTCACCTTAGCCACTTTACGTGCTACCAACCCCTTTTGATAGAAATCAAGGAACAACATTTGTTGGCGGTGGTAATATTCCACATCACAAGTTGCAAATTCACGCGCCCAATCGAGTGAGAGTCCTAATTGTTTTAATTGCCCGCGCATAACCGCAATATTTTGATAGGTCCAAGTTTTAGGATGCACTTTACTTTGCAGAGCAGCATTTTCAGCTGGCATACCAAAAGCATCCCACCCCATAGGATGAAGCACATTAAAACCCTTTGCCCTTTTATAGCGTGCCACCACATCCCCCATGGCATAATTGCGCACATGCCCCATGTGAATACGGCCAGAAGGATAAGGAAACATTTCTAAAACATAATATTTTTCACGAGCATCTTCTTGAAGAGTCTGAAAAATTTTCTTTTCATCCCAAATTTCTTGCCATTTTTTTTCTCTCGCACGTGGATTATAGCGTTCGCCTATATTATAATGTCCAATTGTCATTCCCATTATACTCTTTTAATAAAACAGAACCAAAAACTTGTTTTATTATGCTTGACCATGGATTAACCTCATCGTCAACATTTTCGTGAAATATTTCCCTAAGTATTTTATAAAACTTTAAAAAAAAACGACCAACTCTTGAACAAAAAAGGTAAAGCACAAAAATATGAATACACAAACGCCCCTCGATGCCCCTTCCGTTGAAGCATGGCAAAACCTTCAAAAAGACATTGCAGCAATATGCCAAGAGCTACAACGCCCCGTAGAAGAAATTGAACTTATCGCTGTTTCAAAAACTGTTTCTGCTATTGATATACGACCCCTTTTGCAAGCAGGCCAATCTTTGTTTGCAGAAAACCGCGTACAAGAAGCAGCACAAAAATGGCCTGCTTTACGTCAACAATTTGAAAATATTAAACTCCATCTCATCGGTCCCCTACAATCAAATAAAACAGCAGAGGCGGTAAAAATTTTTGATGTTATTCAAACGGTTGACCGTGAAAAAATAGCCAAAGTTTTGATGGAAGAAATGCAAAAGCAAAAAAGGCATCTTCCCTGCTATGTTCAAGTCAACATTGGCTTAGAACCGCAAAAAAGTGGTGTTGCACCCCAAGAAGTGATCCCTTTTGTTTCTCAATGCAAAAACAATTATGGACTTGATATCATCGGTCTTATGGGCATTCCCCCTGTCGATGAAAACCCCGGCCCCTATTTCGCACTGTTAGCAAAATTAGCAAAACAAGCAGGTCTTCCAAAGCTTTCCATGGGCATGTCCAGTGACTTCAAAACCGCTCTACAGTTTGGCTCTAACGTCCTTCGCATTGGCTCTGCTTTATTTGGACAACGCCCTGTGTAAAGCAATTTCCCCTAATATAAATTCATTCCCCCTTCATATAATCTCCCTTGAAAATTCTACGAACAAGCCAAAAACAGCAGAAATGAGAAAAAATATTTCCTTCAATATCAATAAAAGAGCAATTCTAGCAAAAAAGATTCCAGTCCCTCTTTCATCCTGTTAGCAAAATAAGCAAAAAAGCTGGTCTTCTCAAATTTCTCACCGGCACATCCACAACACGTACAATAGCTTCAAGATAGCATTGCAATTTGGCTCTCATATTCTCGCACATTGGCTCTACTTTACTCCCCTCTGACCGCCTCTCCAGCAAAAGCAACGTAAAAAATAAATCCTTATATAAAGGCAAAATGATAAGAGGGGCGTTGCGCATTCATGAAAAAACTGTCGCGAAATAAATAATTGCAAAAGAATATTTAATAAGATCATCGCAATGATTTCCATTAAAAACCACGAATTCTCTTAACTTCCCCAACACGCGTAAACAATTTCCCCACATGCCAATGGTGTAAAGCAGACAAAAAGAGGCTTATGGCTGCATAATACAGTAACAAAACTCTTTCATGTAAGTCACTTGAGCAAAATAAACATCTCAAATACCCAATAGAGCACCAAGAACCGCGCTAAACAACATGATAGCAATCTATAAGGTCAACGATAGCATAGAGACTATCTATGCTCTACAAAGCGTAAAATACAGTCAATATCCGCTTGAAAAATAAAAGAACGAATCCCGTGCATATGCGCACAATACATACCCGCAAAACAATGGAAATGAGAACGATTTCAATAACGATATTCCTTTATCATTATTCCTTTGTCGATCTCGTAAACAAAGAGAAAAACTTCAACTTTTCATATGCGCAATTTTTCTGATTTTAAACTTTAATTAAGGAAAAACAGGGGATATTTCTTATATTTTAAAATATTGCAAATAATATTATTATCTTCTTAAGAAGAAATTTAATATATACATAATATATATTATTCATACAGTGTTTTTATTGTTATTTTTAAAGTTTATCTTTGACATTTTTCTAAAAATACATGATAACCATTTGAAATGTATCATTGTGATACTACTTTTAATGTAGATAATTAAGGAGAATTAATATTTTTGGTTCATGCAGCACATTCGGTCATATGGCGACAAGTCCTTCTTTTGGTCATTCGCACAATTCAAGACCTGCTCATGGAAATGCATGCAGTCCTAATACTTTTCTTTCTCACATGAATGCACAAGATTTTGACTATGCAGTTGCAGGAGGGATAACCGGAGCAGCATTGGGAGCTGCAACTGGTCCAGGTGCACTTATGGGTGGACTTACTGGTGCCACGACTGGTTTCTTCGGAGGTTTTGGTTTAGGGTTCGTACAGAAAGTTCATGAGTGTTGGTTCTAATTTTTAGAGAGCAACTATAAAGATATCTCTGAAGTTAATAATTTGTAATTTTTTTCGAAAAATATCTAAATTATATTATCTACAATTATTATTGAGACGGACTTCAGAGATATTTATAATTTGTAATTATATTATAATTTGGATTGCGTGATGACAGATCTTATCTCTAAAATTATTGAAACACTTATAGCAACATTTTTTTGGTTTAATATATCTTTTTTATTATAATTTTATTTCTTATAGTTTGAAAGATTCTCTAAAAAAATCATTATTAATAAGCTCAATATTCTTTCTTGTTAGTCTTTTATTTAACTATATTGGTTTATATCAAATTTTGAGAAATATTTTATAATAGACATTTTTAAAATGTCTCAGTGTGTTTATAAAAAGCTCTATACCGCAATAGGTTTTGCTATATTTGAGTATCCTAAAAACATAGAATACCTTCTTTAATATCATCACATCAGATTTAAAAATTGACTATTCTAATCTTTGTCATTTAGTCTAACCTCACAATGAAAAGCTTTTGGGAAAACTCTGCCACAAATATAACCATACAAAAATACAGAGGCAGATTTTCAAAACAATAAAAAGAGGGAAACATGACTGAAAAAATCTATCCAGTATCAGAAGAGATCAAAAAAAATACTTTACTCGATGAGGAAACTTATCAACAGTGGTATCGAGAAAGCATCGATGATCCAGAAAGCTTCTGGGCAAAACATGGTCAACGCATTGAATGGTTTAAACCTTTTACAAAAGTAAAAAACACTTCTTTTAACGGAGATGTCTCCATTCAATGGTACGAAGATGGGATAACAAATGTTACCTATAATTGCATTGATCGCCACCTGAAAATCCATGGAGACAAAATCGCGCTCATTTGGGAAGGAGATAATCCTTACCATGATAAAAAAATAACCTATAACGAGCTTTATGAACATGTTTGTCGTTTTGCTAATCTTTTGAAAAGTCGTGGCATTAAGAAAGGCGATAAAGTAACCATTTATCTCCCCATGGTACCCGAAGCAGCCTATGCTATGCTCGCCTGCGCCCGCATTGGTGCTATTCATTCGGTTATTTTTGCTGGCTTTTCTGCTGAGGCAATAGCAGGACGCCTTGTCGATTGTGAATCAACCTTCATTATTACCGCTGATCAAGGCTTGCGTGGCAGCAAACGGATCAACTTAAAAGACAATGTTGATCATGCTATTGAGATAGCCGCGCGCCAAAACGTGCAGGTGGACCAAGTCATGGTTATACGGCGAACTTGTGGACCCATTCAATGGGTAGAGGGGCGTGATTTTTGGTACCACGAAGAGATAGCTCATGCCAAAACAGCTTGTCCACCAGAACCAATGAATGCTGAAGATCCGCTTTTTATTCTTTATACTTCAGGCTCCACCGGCAAACCCAAAGGTGTTTTGCATACCACAGCGGGCTATCTTGTTTTTGCCTCGATGACTCACCAATATGTTTTTGATTACCACCCCGATGAAGTTTACTGGTGCACGGCTGACATTGGTTGGATAACCGGTCATTCTTACTTGGTTTATGGACCTTTATGCAATGGTGCGACCACTTTAATGTTTGAAGGCACACCAACCTTTCCTGACAAAGGCAGATTCTGGGAAATTGTCGACAAACACCAAGTCAATACGCTCTATACAGCACCAACAGCTATCCGCGCCTTAATGGGAGCAGGAAATTCGTTTGTTGAACACTCAGACAGAACATCGTTGCGTCTTTTAGGCACGGTAGGAGAACCGATTAATCCAGAAGCATGGGAATGGTTTTATCATATAATTGGAAATGACCGTTGTCCGATTCTCGATACATGGTGGCAAACGGAAACAGGAGGGCATATGATCACGCCCTTGCCCGGTGCAACACCCCTCAAAGCAGGATCGGCCACACGTCCTTTTTTTGGTGTTCAACCCCAAATTGTTGATGCCCAAGGCAATGTTTTAGAAGGTGAAGCAAAAGGCAATCTTTGTATCAGTGATTCATGGCCCGGACAAATGCGCACACTTTATAAGGATCATGAACGCTTTATTCAAACTTATTTTTCCTCCTATAAAGGAAAATATTTTTCAGGCGATAGCTGTAGGCGCGATAGCGACGGTTATTATTGGATCACAGGACGAGTTGATGACATTCTCAATGTCTCGGGGCACAGGTTAGGAACTGCTGAAATTGAATCAGCTCTTGTTTCTCATCCCGCTGTATCAGAAGCAGCTATTGTGGGTTACCCGCATCCCATTAAAGGACAAGGAATTTATAGTTTTGTGACTCTCATGGAAGGAACAGAGCCAAGTGAAGAATTGCAAAAAGACCTTATCAAGCATGTGAGACAAGAAATAGGCTCTATTGCCATATTGGATAAAATTCAGTTTGCTCCGCAGCTTCCCAAAACACGATCAGGGAAAATTATGAGACGTATTTTACGAAAAATCGCTGAAAACGATTTTGATACTCTCGGAGATATTTCAACCCTTGCCGAACCACAAGTTGTTGAAGATCTGATTGCCAACCGACAAAACTAAAAACACGACGCAATACAACATACGGTGGTTTTTGTTTTTTTTTGCTAAAATTATCTCAGCATTATTACGAAAACCACCGAAGAGAATAAAAAACAAAACAATGCATGAGAAGCTCAATCATTCTAACAACAAACGCTTTTTTTCATAACAGGTAAGAAATAATTTAAGCAAAAACCTCAAGATTGGGATGCGAACAAGAATAAGAAAGTAAGATAAAAAGAGCAACATAGCTTTTTAAAATCACCCAATGTCCACTCAATGCAAAAAAAGCCTCTGAGTAAGAAGGAAAAATAGTTCTGATGTTTATGCTAGAATCCCTTTGAAATTCCTGCTAAAATCATAAATAAAGCTAAAAAAAGAAAGTATAAGTGATAATATTCTTGAGCAAAAATATTTATCTATAACGAGGGTGTATAAAAAATATTGAAAACCATGAAATCTAAAATAAACAAGCTTACAACAAAAATCTAAAGCAATGAAAGTAAGAGTTTTTAGAATAAATGATGCAATATAAAATCAGGAGTAATAATAAAAAGTGATTCATTTTGAAAATGTCGGCCTACGCTATGGAATGGGCCCTGAGGTCCTTCGTGATATTAGCTTTCATATTCCTCCTGGATCATTTCAATTTCTCACAGGTGCCTCTGGAGCAGGGAAAACGTCGCTGATGCGTCTTATGTTTTTGGCACTCAAACCCACTCGCGGTCATATTGATCTCTTTGGAACAGACACAGCATTACTCAAACGACAAGAGCTCCCTGCGCTGCGACAACGTATCGGTGTGGTTTTTCAAGATTTTCGTTTACTCGACCACATGACCACTTATGAAAATGTCTCCTTACCTTTACGCATTAAAGGACAGGAAGAAGCAACCTATCGCAGTGAAGTGGAAGATCTTCTCTGTTGGGTAGGTCTTGGAGATCATATTCATGTTTTACCACCGGTTCTTTCCGGTGGGGAAAAACAAAGGGTAGCCATTGCACGCGCACTCATTGATCAACCTGAAATTCTACTTGCCGATGAACCGACTGGAAATGTCGATCCGCCCTTGGCAAAACGCCTCCTCCGTTTGTTTATTGAATTAAACCGTTTCGGAACGGCTGTTATCATTGCCACCCATGATATTGCCTTAATGGAACAAGTTGCAGCACGGCGTATGCTTCTCCATAACGGACGGATGACGATTCATGAATAAGTCTTTCCCCATTTTTACAAGCAATAAAAAAAATACAACAGCGATTATTCCCAGTGGTAATATTTCTGGAAAAGCATTGGTTGCCGTAATTGCTATTATGACATTTCTTTCAAGCCTCACCTTAATCGGTGTTGATTTAGTCCAACATGCTGCCCAAAATTGGAGTAATCAGATTAGCTATGAAGCAACAATACAAATACGTCCCATTGACAATGTTGATATCAACAAAGCACTCCGTGATGCCGTACAATTGGTTAAAACATTTTCTGGTGTACAAGATGCAAAAATTGTTGACCAAAAAGCTACAGAAAAGTTACTGGAGCCATGGCTTGGAACAGGCTTCAATGTCAATGAACTACCCCTTCCCCGCCTCATCATTGTGACCCTGAATGGGGATGAAAAAATCAATTTTTCAGCCATTAATCACGCCATTAAAACCAAAATTCCAGGAGGTCAATTTGATGATCACCGTGTTTGGGTTCATCGTTTTGCGACCATGGCACACACCACTGTTTTCATTGGTTTTTCAATTTTAGCATTGGTTCTAGGCTCTCTTATCCTCACCATCATTTTTGCCACCCGCAATGCATTGGCAGAAAATACACATATTATCAATGTCTTATATTTCCTTGGTACTGAAACTCTTTTCATTGCCCGCCAATTTGACTGGCATTTTTTTAAAACCGCGCTGCGTGGTGCTTTATATGGTGGTCTTACAAGCATATTTCTGTTTTCAGCCTTTTGTCTCTGGACGAATTATAACTTGGGAAGAGTGGAAGCTAGCCAAATAACAGCTTTGTTTGGACATCTTTCCATAAGTTCCATTCCTTACGGAAAAATTATTTTTCTTATTATTTTCGTTTCTTTTCTTACCACCCTTACAAACCGCATGACTATTTTAACACAACTGAAAAAAATCGATCAATGTGAAAACGGTTTATTTTAATTTTATGACTCACAACACTTCCAACTCATTGACGCAAAACAATTTAGAACGTCCTCTTCCAAAACGGCTCCACTATAGTTGGTCTCCTCGCTTTTTATTTCGCTATTTTCCACCGACAACCCTTACTCTTTCAATCATTGTTTTCATTTTCTGGAGCGGTTTTATTATTTTTTCTGAAAAAACTGAACGACTTTCTCCCCCAAAGCCTCTCCCCAAAGCTGATGCCATCATTGTGCTGACAGGCGGAGAAAACCGAATAGAGACAGGACTTAATCTCTTACAAAGGGGGCTTGGTTCACGTCTCCTCATCAGTGGTGTAAACACCACAACCAACCTGAAAAGTCTCATGCATAACATGCATATTACCCGACGGCTTATCTCCTGTTGTATTGACATCGGGCATCAAGCGATTAACACCAGAGGAAATGCTAAAGAAAGCGCCGATTGGATCAAAAAACACCACTATAAAACCCTTTATATCGTCACCCATGATTACCATGTGTGGCGCTCGATGCGAGAACTTAAATATTTAATGCCTGATATCCATTTCATTGCCTATCCTGTTAAAAAGAACAATGCTGAAAGCGCAATACAACAGATCAATCAAATCCGCATTCTTATATTCCAATATATTAAAACGCTCCAAGTCTATATCAGAACCGCATTCTAATCTTTATCCTTCTGACTTTTTAAAAACCTTGCCATCTTCTGACCTCTTCATACCTTTCTCTCATACTCTTCCACACGAGTTGCCTCTATAAAAGCTCGACAGAGCTACCCTCATACAACACAGAACACCCCCACAATATATGTATCACTGTATTGCACATTCACCCAAGACATCTCTTACATCCCAAACATATCTCACAGCACGGATTTGTACATGCCATCCCAATATATAAGCTCTTGTAAATAGAGCCCCTAGACAGCCATAAAATCTCCAGACTTGTTATAGGAGATCTATTGATACCACCGTCTTTACGCTTCATAAAAAATGCAAACCGCCTCACCCTATATTTTGCCGCACCCCAAGTATTACAATTGCTCTTAAGCCTCTTGGGATGATTGGTAAGAGGCATGCATTACGCCTTTCTTAAACACGAACATACCAACCTCGTATGACATGCAAAGAAGTAATTTTAATAGATTTAAAATAAGAAAATTTATGATACTTAGATTTCTCATTCAACAGAGAGAATGTTAAACTATCATCATAAATCAATATATTAGTAAATATTTCTTCATTCTACAAAGCATCTTCATAAGAGCATTTTAGATCACAGATAGGAATAAGCTAAAAACGCACACCGCTACAAATACCTCACGTTTTTTATCGCAATCTTTTTTGAAATCATTTCGCTCTCTAAGATCACTTTTTGTCTGGTTTCCTCCCCCCCAAAATAACGAAAATTTTTAAACTCTATTGATCTGTAAACAATAATCACTCAGCTTCTTGTCTAACGCGTTCTCCCTGCTCACTTCAATATCAGAACACCTCAAAAGACAGATTTCATGAGAATTGTGATTTCCTCTCAACATCTCAAAGGACGATGATTCCTATCAGCAACGATTTGTAAACAGTTCACTTTCTCTGGACAGGTTCCTCTCAGCTTCCCCATTTATATGGTTTACTCACATAAAGCTCGACAAGAAAACCCCTGCCTGAGAATATTCATCACTGCCGCTAAAGCTCATGCGTCATAATTTTAGTGATCTCACTGCCTAAGGTGCTTTATCACATACAACATATTGATTTATAATGGAACTTTATTACGTTACAACTTGAATGAGAGCTCTCAATATCATCAGATTCTCTCATTTCAAATCTGTTCTCTATTGAATCAATCAAAACCACCCGCTTGCACATCACAAGCGGGGCTGATGTGTGGGTAAAAATTGTACAAGAAAGGAGTAAAAATGGTTCTTATGAATCGTCTTAATGCAAGGGCTGTCGTAACACCCACGAGCTGGTAAATATAATGATGGTGCCGGCTTGTTACTTCATAAGTGTAAAGATGGAGGTGCTCAATGGATTTACCGTTATACCATTCACGGTCGGCGTCGTGAAATGGGCTTGGGAGCGTTGCGAGATGTCTCTTTAAAACAAGCCCGTGAATGTACAAACCAATGGCGCTCTGTATCGGACTTGTAGCAGGAGGAAGAATAACCACCATACCAACTAGACATACCATTGCTCATAACTAGCGCCATTATGTTCTTTAGCAGCATAACTGCAGCTTGGTATTACGATGTTCTCTTACTTCATCTCACACCTGCTGAATATGAGCTTATTCTTTTTCAATAAATGAAAGCCCTTTTCATTCATACATCATTCAAAATAAGAAGCTATCCGCCTCTCAAATTTTTTGTCTTCCTCACCAAACTCATGAAATCAAACCCGCATCTCACGGTATTAGTTCTTAAGATCACGCCCCCCTACCGAGTATCTGACGGCATCCTTACCCTAGAAACTCAAATGGCTTGTTTATCCTTCAGCTCCAAAATCATGAGATAAGGCAGAAAAAAGCGATGCCTTAAACAAAATATTCTAAAGAAAGCTAAGTTACTCGCATAAAGAAACAGAAAATGGCTGTGTCTTAGGTCACATTTTAAAACTTGAGCACGATCATAACTTATTTGCATAAACCTAAACACCTATAATTTGCACCACCCTCTGCAAAACCAAAAGTGAGAAATCCTCATAACCTCTTTTCCGAAAATTTTAAAAATACTAAACGAAACCTCTTAAACTTCTCAGCTATCTCGATACCAGTTCATTTTTTTGGAAGAATGGAAGTTTAAGCTGTTTTTGGCATCAACCTTCTTTTTTGTTCTTTTGTTTGTTAGCAGATATACTATTCACTTCCCCGCCTCGTTTTAAATTAAATCTTAAGAATCGTCGGGCAATATATTTCATTTGTCCTCCTCTTCACATCTCAGAAGACGAAGATTTTGAACAAAATTCAGTCTGCAAGCAATCTCATTCTAACGGGTTCCATTTAACTTCTCCTTAACAGGATTTACTTCCATAAGACTCGACAAGAAAGATTTAAAAATATTCATTATGCATTCTCAAAACATTTAATGCCTCAAGAAGGCTTATATGCCTATCATATCTCATATGATGTGGTGCGCTATAAGAAACGTTCACCTCTAGTGGTATGCTCCACTTAACGAACAAAGCGTTTTCTAAAATAGAGCAGCAAATAATGCTAAACTTTTCCCATTCATGTTTCGCTTCATCCAAGTGGAAAGCATCACGAACAAACATGCCCCAATTGATAAAGCTTAATCGCGTGAAAGAGCGACAACAGGGTCAAGCCGTGAAGCTTGCCGCGCTGGAGAAAAGCCAAAACATATTCCAATGAGTGTTGAAAAAGTAAGAGACATAATGATCGATTCAATAGTATAAACCAAATGGATAGGTGCCTTAAACAGAAGAAATAAGCCACCGATAGAAAGCCCAAGCAAGATCCCCAAACCACCACCAATCACACAAACCAAAATCGCTTCAATGAGAAATTGCTGTAAAATATCACTTTGCCGTGCACCAACTGCCATACGCACGCCGATTTCATTGATCCGCTCAGAAACAGTAACCAACATAATATTCATCACCCCAATACCCCCCACAATCAGGGAAATAGCTGCAATTGAAGAAATTAAAAGTGTTAAAATATTTGTACTCTCCATAACACGTTCACGGAAGAATTCAGAATTTCTAATGAAAAAGTCCTCCCCGCCATGCCGCATAATGAGAAAACGTTTTATCATGGTCTCCGCTAAATGTGAATCAATATCATCAGCAATTCTAACAGTAATTGCACGAACTTCTGTTGTGCCAAGAAAACGTGTCTGCACTGTTGTATAGGGCAAATAAAGCTGTAACGTATTTGATGTATCTCCACTTGCATTATTTTGCGAATCAACAACACCAATAATACGCGCTGGAACATTCCCCACATGCACCACCTTTCCAAGGGGGCTTTCATAGCTATGGGGGAAAAGAACAGACAATGCTTCTTTCTCGATCACGAGATCAACCGCCCGATCATGGACACTTTTTTGATCAAAAAACTGTCCTTTGAAAACTTTGAGCCCCTGTGTCTGAAAAAATTGTTCTCCCACCCCCGCAATGACGGCATTGACTTCAACTGCACCAAAACGCACTTTCGAGCTTGCTGAAATCTGTGGTGTTACACCAGAAACATAAGGTAATCCAGACAAGGCTTCTGCATCAGCTTCAACCAAACTGGTTATTTTTTCTGCTTGTGGATCAGAAAAACTTTTACCAGGAAAAATGGTTAATGTATTAGTACCCAAACTTTTAAAATTTTCCAGAATTTTCTCTCGTGTACCATTCCCTAAAGCCACCATAGCAATAATCGCCCCAATACCGATAATCACCCCAAGCATTGTTAGAAAAGTCCGCATACGATGTGCATTCATTGCCAACAGAGCCATCACAAACGCCTCACGGAATCGCTCAAAAAAAGAACGAAAAAAGCCCAGTTTTTGTTGGCCTTTTAGATTTTGTTGTTCCTGAAGAGATTTTCTACCAACTTTTGTTTTTGCAACCCTTGACCGCTTATCAGCAATAATTTCCCCATCACTGATTTCGATAATACGCTCTGCTCTTTCAGCCACCTGCATATCATGGGTTACAATGATAATAGTACGCCCTTCTTGATGAAGTTCATCCAAAATATGCAATACTTCTTGCCCACTCTTTTTGTCCAATGCACCAGTTGGTTCATCTGCAAGAATGACCTCCGCATTATTCATGAGCGCCCGAGCAATAGAAACACGTTGTTGCTGACCACCGGAAAGCTGATTTGGACGATGATTTATCCGATCACCCATGCCCAAACGCGTTAAAAGATCCTGTGCACGCTTTTTTCTTGCTTCCACGGCACATCCCGCATAAATAGCCGGAATTTCAACATTACCAAGAGCTGTCAATTCATTCAACAAATGGTAGCGCTGAAAAATAAAACCAAAATGATTACGTCGTAAAGCCGACAATTCATCCGCAGAAAGAGAAGCTGTTTCTTTACCAGAGATCCAATAACGGCCAGAAGTTGGACGATCAAGACAGCCTAAAATATTCATCAAGGTAGATTTACCTGAACCGGAAGCACCTACAATTGCCACCATTTCACCACGTTTAATGGTAAGATTGATGTTTTTCAAAACGGTAACAAACGTTTCGCCCGCAGGAAATTTGCGCACAATATTTTCCAAGACGAAGACAGCATCTGCTTGATTTGTGCTCATGCTTTAACTCTCGTCTTCGCTATGCATGTTAGAAGACTCTGGCATCACTCCATCAGACGAACTGGTGATGACGACATCACCCTCGTTAAGTCCTGAAATAATCTCTGCCATAACCTTATTATTCAACCCAACACTCACCTGTTTAGTAACCACCTTATTTTCCCCCACCAAAACAGAAACCCATGCTTTACGCTCTCTTGTCTCATCGCGTAAAGCATCACTTGGAACCAACAAGACATTCTGCGCGCGCCCTAAGATAATATGAACTTGAGCAGTCATATAGGTTCGCAAAAAATTGTCCGCATTATCAACATGTAGAATTCCATTGTAATAGATAGCCGATGATATTAAAGCACTAGAACCACTCACCATACCAGGATTAATACTCACATCAGCACGAATTGCTTCAGGAGCCGGCTCTACTTTTTCTAAAACGCCTTCATAACGACGCTGTGAATTACCTAAAACTGTAAAATAAAGTGGTTGTCCAGCTCGGACTTTAAGAATATCTGCTTCTGAGATTTGCGCCTTGATCGTCATCTTTGATAAATCACCCAAAATAACAATTGTTGGCGCCGACTGAACCGCATTCACATTCTGCCCTTCTTCCACAACTGTTGCCAAAACCGTTCCCGCTGAAGGGGCAGTGATGCGTGTATAACCTAAATTAACCTCTGCACTCTCCACATCAATTTGTGCTTGCACAATCTGCTGACGAAGTTGTTCAATTTGCGCCTCGCGTATTTTCACCTGTGTCGCAGCCTCATCGAGGTTCGCCCGTGAAATCGCACGTGTTTCGATCATTTTTTTCTGACGCTCTAAATTTTTCTGTGCAAGAGAAAGATAGGCTTCTTGTTCTACCAAATTCGCATAATAATGCGATAATGCTGCTTTTTTTCTTTTTAAATCATTTTCCTGATCTGTAGGATCAATTTCTGCCAAGAGATCGCCTTCTTTCACAACACTCCCAGGGGAAACACGCATTGACACCACACGCCCTGTTGCACGCGCACCAACAGCCACCAACCGGTAAGGACGTACAAGACCAGAAGCTAAAACACTTTCCTCAATATCCCCACGCTTCACCACCGCTGTTATATAAGTTGGAGTAGATGTTCCAAAAAAAACAGAACGTAACCATAACAACAAGAGAATGAGAAATATAGCAGTTAAAAAGAAGGAAAGTTTTTTATGTTTTGTAATGAAATTTTTGAGTAAGTTTTTTTTCATTTCCCTACCTTTGCACGCGAACGAGGTGCATTATCAACGACTTCTGGACGCGATACATCAACAACGCCATCCCAGCCTCCCCCCAATGCTTTCATCAACGTGATATATTGCGTAACCAAAGAAACACGGCTATCTTTAAGCGCCATTTGTGCAGAATAATAAGAGCGATCAGCATTTAACAATTCAAGAAAACTAGTATTTCCATTCTCAAAAAGGCTCCGTGAAAGTTTTAAGGAATGAAGAGAAGCTTTATTCGCAACGATTAGCTTTTCTAAGCGTTGATGTTCCTTCGTTAATCTTACAAGCGCATTTTCTACATCTTCTAAAGCTTCCAACACAGCAGCTCGATAAGTAATAAAAGCTTGATCACGCTGCGCGCGCGCTACCACAATAGAAGCCTCGACCTGACCTCCATTAAAAAGAGGAAAACGAAGACCAGGTCCAAAAGACCAGCCAATCGTTGAATTTTTCCATAATTGATCAATTGCCGTTGCTGCTGTTGAAATATTACCTGTTAAAGTAAGTGATGGATAACGATCTGCTTCACGTTGACCAATCCGTGCTGTCGCTTGCGCATATTGACGCTCTGCCCGTCGTAAATCCGGACGTGTTAACAAAATATCAGCTGGAATTCCTGCTGGTATCGGCCAGCGTGGTTGTGGAATCTTTGCATGCTTAGCATTTTTTTGTAAAAGATCCTTCAATGCCGTAGGCACACGACCAGTTAAGACAGAGAGGCGATGAACGCTCATTGCTACATTCGCTTCCATCTGTGATATATCTGCCTCTGTATTTGCCATCTGCGCTTGCGCATTTGAAACATCAAGCTCAGAAACATCACCAGCTGTTAATCTAGCGCGCATCAGTTCATAAGTTTTACGTTGTGAGACAGCAATTTGCCGCACAATAAACAACTTTTGTTGCCAACCACGCATTTGCACATAATTTGTTGCCACATCTCCTAGTAATGTCACCATGGTAGCACGCATATCTTCCACAGCCGCATCAAGGCCATAACGCGCTGCTTCAACCGCACGTTTATGCCCACCAAAAAAATCCAGCTCCCAGCTTGCATCAAAACCACTACTATACTGGTTTAACAATGCATCAGACTGTCCAGAACGACTACGGGTTCCTGAAATTGAATTGGACACATTTGGCAAAAGAGTTCCCACAACCTGCCCTAAACCCGCACGCGCCTCACGTACCCGAGCTTTGGCAACTGCAACATTATTATTTCCAGAAATAGCATAATCCATTAACGCATCTAGAACAGGGTCATTCAAATGCCGCCACCATCCGGCAAGCGCAACGGACTGCCCTGCAGTCTGTGCAGATTTTTCTCCCCAAACTGCTGGAACACGAAAAGATGTTTTCTGGTAATTAGGACCAACCATACATCCTGACAAAAGCAAACACAACAAGACACTAGAAAATAATCCACGAGAAGCGCCCCATTTGAGATTTCTGATATACATCCAGTCTCCCGCATTCTTTCAGAATCATTATTTAATATTAATACTTTATTTACCTCTTATTTCAAACTTGGCGTGAAAAATCAAATACAGTTTGCACAGGAATATGATCTGAAGGACGTTCCCATCCGCGCGCATCACGAAAAATAGAAAGATCTACAACAAAAGGTGCTAAATCTTGAGAAGACCAAACATGATCAAGCCGCCGCCCATAATCGGTAAATGCCCAATCGCGAGCACGATAACTCCACCATGTATAAAGCTTGGTAGGAACAGGAATATGCAACCGCATCAGATCAACCCATCCACCTTGACAACACAAATCCTGTAAACGCTCGGTTTCAATGGGAGTATGGCTTACAACCTTCAACAATTGCTGATGAGACCAAACATCCTCTGCCAAAGGAGCAATATTTAAATCTCCCACCAAAAGAGAAGAAAGACCATCGCCGTGATCCGCACGAATGGAAGACATTTCTTCTAAAAAATCAAGCTTATGACGAAATTTTTCATTCACATCAGCATCAGGGATATCTCCCCCAGCAGGAACATAAAAATTATGAATCCGCAAGCTTCTCCCATGGGCTTCCACAATAACTGAGATATAACGGCAATCTTGGTTTTGACAAAAAAAACGTTTTTCTACCTTTTTAAAAGGCAAACGAGAAACAATAGCCACCCCGTTATAAGATTTTTGTCCACTCAATGCGATATGCTTATAACCCGCTGCTTCAAAAGCCTCCACTGGAAATAAAGCATCTGGACATTTTGTTTCCTGTAGACACAAAACATCTGCGGAAAAGAGTTCCAAATACTGAAAAACCTGTGCAAGACGCAAACGAATAGAATTAATATTCCAAGTCGCAATACGAAAGAACATTTGTTTTAATCCAAATAACGTAACACTCTTTCTTCATTTCTTCGAAGGAAGCGTGAACATCCCATTAGCGAACCGGACGTCTGTCCGCACATTCATAACCTGCACAGTAGTTTCCAAATTTTGTTGGTCAACAATTGTCCACTGCCGCAAAGCAGAGCCTTTAGAATCAAAAACCATCCTTATTTGCCCTGCCCCAATCGTTTTATCACGCAGAACAATCGTCACAGCCCCTGGATCTTCGCGAAATGCCAACAAGCGCCCAGAAGATACATCAATTTTATCATCCAACAAAAACTTCATTGGCGTTTGCGAAAGTTGTGAAAAGTTCCAAGTATTCAAAGCCCGATTGTTAATACCCACAAATTGGCCATCTGCAATAATTTGTAAAGGCATTTTTTTGTAAATGAAACGAATTTTCCCTGGACGCTCTAAATAAAATGTCCCCTGAGACATTTTTCCCTTTGGACTAAACTGAATAAAATCACCTGTCATTGTTTTGATTGCCGCAAAGTGATTCACAACATTTTGCGCCTTTATCACTTTATTAGATACTTGCGAAAAAACAGGAAAAGTTAAACACCAAAAGATAATAATTCCCACCAACCCAAAGATTCTTCTTTGCGGTAAAAAAGACGTTTTCATAAAAAATGCTCCCAAGCAATACTTAATTAACTTTATAATTCATAACTTAAGTGATCAACGATGAATAAATACCTATCTTTATAAGATAAAGATATTGTTTGAAAAAACTATCAAAAGATTTTCAAGAGTATTCTTCTTCGACAGCCTCCAAAACTTTTTGCTTACCCATATCATTTACTGGACTAATGATGCCTTCTTCTTCCATCCTTTCAATCAATGTTGCAGCACAGTTATAACCAATGCCTAAACGACATTGAATATAAGAAGTTGAAGCCTTACGATCACGAAGCACAATAGCAACAGCTTGACAATAGAGATCATTTGCTAAAGAAACATCCCTCTTTATTTCTTGCGATCTCTTTCGGTATCGTTTCCAAATAACCAGTCTGCGTTTATGTTTCCGAAATCATCAAATTTTCCTGCTTATCTGCTGATTTTCTAAACGCATAATATATTCTTTCCCACCCCTAATCTATGAAGCAACATAAATTATAGTCAATACATAATGGATTAAGGACTAAACATATTACTCGCGAACCTGAAAGCTCTTTTAAGTGTCAAAAATGCTTTTTTGACTTCCTTCCCACCCAAAAGAATAAAAATCTTCATCCGAACCACTCTGTAAACAGTTTGGAGTTTAGCAAATTTCACTTAGCTTCCCACCCCATATAATTCATTTATATTAAGACTCGACAGATCAGCCTTGCCCTAAATATTTAGAGCGCACTTAAAAAGACACTTAAATACCAAACCTTACATGCTTTTACCCCCCTCTACACTCGCAATGACATTATTTTATACCAAGATATTGATTTATAATAATTTATCTTTTTAACTTAAATCATAACGCCAAAGACAATAAGATTCTCTCATCACATACTCTTTCATATTGAATCAATTCAAATCATTTGCTTGCACGTTACAAGCAAGGTTGGTGTATGGATAAAAGTTATATAAGATAAAGAATCCCCTTATAAGGAGTCTCAAGTACCAAGGAGCTATCGCAAATTGAGAGCTGGTATATGAAAATGCAGACTTTCTACGATACAGTAGGATAAACACTTGTTTTATAAGGTATTATAAAAAACAACTATAAATATTTTTCAAAAGCGTTCTTCTTCAGCCGGCACTAAAATTTCTCGTTTCCCTGCGTGATTTGCTGGACTAATGATACCTTCTTCTTCCATCCTCTCAATCAATGTCGCAGCGCGGTTATAACCAATGCCTAAACGGCGTTGAATATAAGAGGTTGAAGCCTTACGATCACGAAGCACAGTAGCAACAGCTTGACTATAGGGATCATCTTCTGAAGGAGACGACAAAGAAACATCAGCACCATCCTCTTCAACTTCTTGCGTAATTGTTTCTAAATAATCAGGTCGTGCTTGCTCTTTGAGATGCGCAACAACCTGCTCCACTTCATCATCCGCAACAAAAGGCCCATGCACACGCTGAATACGTCCTCCTCCCATCATAAAGAGCATATCTCCTTGTCCCAATAATTGCTCGGCTCCCTGTTCGCCTAAAATTGTTCGGCTATCAATTTTGGAACTCACAGAAAAAGAAATGCGTGTAGGAAAATTGGCTTTGATCGTCCCAGTAATAACATCGACGGAAGGACGCTGTGTCGCCATAATTACATGGATACCGGCAGCACGTGCCATTTGTGCTAAACGTTGAACCGCTCCTTCAATATCTTTCCCAGCAACCATCATCAAATCAGCCATTTCATCAATAATGACAACAATATAGGGCATAGGACTAAAATCAAGTGTTTCCGTTTCATAAAGAGGCTCACCGGTCTCGCGATCAAATCCAACTTGAATTGTCCGCACCATTGTCTCTCCCTGACTTGCAGCTTCCCTAAGACGTGCATTAAACCCATCAATATTACGAACGCCTAGTTTTGACATTTTACTATAGCGCTCTTCCATTTCACGAACAGCCCACTTTAAAGCAATCACGGCTTTTTTAGGATCTGTCACCACGGGTGTTAATAAATGGGGAATGCCATCATAAACCGAAAGCTCAAGCATTTTCGGGTCCACCATAATGAGACGACATTGTTCAGGTGTCATACGATAAAGCAATGATAAAATCATTGTATTGATAGCAACAGACTTTCCTGATCCTGTTGTACCAGCAACCAAAAGATGGGGCATTTTTGCTAAATCTGCAACAACAGCTTCTCCTCCGATTGTCTTACCCAAAGCAAGTCCTAGCTTTGCTTTGCTGTCAATAAATTCTTGCGCCTGCAACATTTCTCGTAAATAAACCATCTCACGCTTTGCATTAGGCAATTCTATTCCAATAACATTACGTCCTGGAACCACCGCAACACGCGCCGAAATCGCACGCATCGAGCGTGCAATATCATCTGCCAAACCAATGATACGGGAAGACTTAATACCTGCAGCCGGTTCAAATTCATACAAAGTTACTACCGGTCCAGGACAAGCATCTATAATTTTTCCTTTGACCCCAAAATCTAACAAAACCCCTTCAAGTTCCTGAGAATTTGCTCTTAAAACAGCAGGAGAAAGTTTTGCATCCCTAACAGACGGTGGTGGAACCGAAAGATAATCTACAAGAGGAAGAACAAAACCACCATTTGAAGAAGCTGTTAAAGACTTTCGATTTTTAACAGGAGAAACATAGGCTTTATTTTGATTTTTCTCACACTTTACTTTTTCACCCAAAAAAGTTGGCTCAATCCGATCAAATGGCTTTCCTTGCCCTTTACTCTGAAAACGCCTTTTGAAACAAAATAAACGAAAAAAACGCGCTTGTAAAAAATAAAAAAGATGCAAAAGAGCGCCACAAGTTGTCGCAAAAAAACCATGATTTTCACGATCCTCCTCTGCGGCATATTCCGTATCTTCTTCCAACTCAAAGACTGGATTAACGATTTCGTCTTTTGGAATGCTTTTTTCTTTTCTTTTCTTTGTTCGACGCCGCCATATCACATTACCAGCAAAAGCAGCGGTGAAAAAACCTAAAAGAATAAAAACAACACTGAAAAACACCGTGTAAGGAGGAGAAAGAAAAAGAGGAAAGACTGAAGAAGCAACACTTAAAACTTTATCTCCTAAAACCCCTCCCAATCCCATTGGCAATGGCCAATAAGTAAAAGAAGCAACAGGTGACATAAGGGCAAAAGCAATTAAAAAACAAATCGTTGATAGCACCCATAAAAAAAAGCGCAAAGTCAAATTGTAGATATTCTTTTGCGCCAACAAGAGAAAAGACCAAAATAACGGTGGCAACAAAACAGAAAGACTTGCCAAGCCAAAAAACTGCATAATAAAATCTGAAAAAATTGCCCCCATCCACCCCATAAGGTTTGTAACCTCATTTGTACTTGCATGGGTTAAAGATGGATCCGCAACATTCCACGTCGCCAAAGCAAACACACAAAAAATAATAAAGCCCAAAAGCCCAAGCCCAATAAATACCCCTATCTGACGTAAAAACATCTCAATAAGACGCGAACCTTGAGAATTTCGCACTTCTAATGAATCATAAGGAGAAGAACTTCGGTGCATCTATCAATTCCAAATACAAAAATTTCATATTTTAAAGAGTTATAACTCCCTCTCTCTCTTAAAAAAGCATGAAGCTTAAACTCTGTGCCGATTTGTAAACAAATAGCCTGTAAACAATCCGACTTCTTATCTAGCGCGTTCTACCTTCTAACCACTTCATATCATTCATATACCACCACCCTAAGAGACAATCCTTCATAAGGCGCACAAAAAGCTCTCCCTGAATATTTATCAAACGATCAACCAAAAAACACCTCATGTGTAAAGTGTTACATGGGTGCTATAGGCACCTTCCTAAACAGATGATGTTTTTTACGCTACATCATGATAACGGCAAAATATGAATACTGTTTTAACCATCACGAATGACCACAATTTTTTATCTACCATACTAACGAAATGTCCCCCTTCAGGACAGGTATACTGAAGTAACTCACACAACTTAAAAAATACACGACATCTTTGTTTATTTTTAGTTTTCTTTTTTATCAACCAAGTGTAAAAAGAATTGAAGATGATATTCAAAGAAAAGCTTATCCGATAAATCTGTAAAATGAATCACATAAATGATTAAGCAGAAAAACTCTGAAAAATTAATCTACCATAAGATTGGCACTAAAAAGGAACCTCATTTTTATAAAAAAAGAGAGAGAAAAGTAAAAGTTAAGTTATTTTAGGCAATGTAAAAAGATATTCTTTTTAAAAGAAAGCAAACTGTAAACAATGGAAGAAGTATTGTGTGTTCTAATCGCAATAAAGACGTACAACCCAATAAAAAAATTAAATCTCATAAAACTAAACAATGTGATCTGCTCATTGCCGGAGGGGCAGCTGTCGGTTTAACCTTAGCGATAGCACTCAAGCAAACAGCCCCTACTCTGAAAATAAAAATCGTTGATGCTGCTCCACAAGGAGATCCCCCTGCTTCTAACATACGAACCATTGCCCTTGCTGCTGCTTCTATTCGTATGTTAAAACAATTACAATGTTGGGAACCTATAAAACCCTATGCGCAACCCATTCATTCAATGATCATCACAGATGCAAGCACTAGTGATCCTGTCAAACCCACCCTTTTAACCTTTGAAGGCGACATTACCCCCGGTGAGCCCTTTGCTGCTATGGTAGAGCATAGAGAACTCATCAACACTTTAAAAAAACGTGTCAAAGATCTCAATATCCCTGTTATTACAAACACGCGTGTCATTGATTTTCATCAAGAACACCAACATACAACCGTCACTTTAAATAATGAAGAGGTTTGGCAAACAAAATTGCTTATTGCAGCTGACGGAGCCCATTCGAAATTACGCCAAAAAGCTGGTCTGAAAAAATTTTCTCATCCCTATAAACAAACAGCAATCATCTGCACAGTTGAACATGAAAAACCCCATAATGGTCAAGCAATTCAACATTTTTTACCTGCCGGTCCTTTTGCTCTTCTCCCTCTCAAAGGCAACCGATCCGCCATTGTGTGGAATGAAGATCATAAAACTGCGCAATATTATCTCAAAGCTGATGCACTTATTTTTGAAACAGAACTCGAAAGACGCATTGGCCATCGGTTAGGCAAACTCTCTTGGGATGGCGAACGTCAAGCTTTTCCTTTGAGTCTTTCTTTAACACGTCAATGCGTTAAACCACGTTTTGCTCTCGTTGGCGATGCCGCACATACCATCCACCCCATTGCAGGACAAGGACTCAATTTAGGATTACGCGATAGCGCTGCCCTCGCTGAAGTGATTATTGAAACAGCACGACTAGGTCTTGACATTGGCTCCCTCACGGCTTTAGAGCGCTATCAAAGCTGGAGACGTTTTGAAATTGTCCGTATGGCTTTAAGCAATGATTGGCTTAATAAACTCTTTTCTAATGATAGCCTTCTTTTACGGATGCTCCGCGATACCGGCCTTGGAATCATTAATCAAGCGCCAAAAATAAAAAAATACTTCATTCAAGAAGCTGCCGGACTCACTCCAAATGCCCCACGTCTTCTACACGGCTTCCCACTTTAAGAAAAAATTCATACTATTTTACAACCTTTGCCTTCCTCCTTCAAAGAACAAAAAATTCCTATTTCATCCAATCTGTTTACAAACCGGATTCCTGTCGAGTAATTTTTTCTTGACTTCCTCCTCCCATATTTCACTCAACATAAGACTCGACAAGCAAGCTACATTATGAGAATATTCACTACGCACTGAAAAAAACGTTTAATGTCTCAAAGAGGTTGTTGCTTTATATCACCACACCTTAAAAGAAGCCATTTCACAGCATAATAAAATAAACAAGACTTTTTAGCACACAACACTTTTATTTATAATAATAAGTTCATTGTTCTCATATTGAGTGAGAAATCTAAAGATCATAAAATACCCTTATTTCAAATCTCTCTCATGTTGAAGCAATCAAAATCATTCGCTTGCACATCACAAGCGAAAGTGTCGTATAAATAAAACAATTAAACAAAGCGACAAAAGCCTCCCTCTCTCAAGAACTAAGGACTTTAGCAATATTGGAGGCGAGTAAAGTGTATAAGGACGCCGGCTTATACTTTTTATTGAAGTAAAAATGGTGGTGTACAATGAATTTTATATGATCATAGGGGCTTTTACGTTATACTATTCACGAGAAGCGCCATAAAATAAGCTTAGTTGCATTGAAAAATTTTTCTTTTAAAAAAGCGCGTAAATTGGAAACACAAATGCATTCCGTTTGGGGCATTCTGTTTCTCAGACAAACCCTTTAACTTATTGTGGAATACCACACAATTTTAGAAAAAATATTCCGATATATAACAAAATGTTCCGCACTCTATACCATCACACACAATTGTAAACCTGCATACACCCCCTATTTCACACCATAAAAGAAGATAAACCGCAATAGAAATGATCCAATCCTTTTATTTTCAAATACACTCTTTATTCATTATTCATAAACGCTCATAAATGAATTTTAATCACAAACGCTCAGAAATATGTCATAAATTCTATAAAACCCATAACAGCCATAGAAATTTTCCATTTTCTACACACTCACTCATCTCAACTAACGATAAATAAAGTAAATGCCTCATATATAATCTTACAGAAAAAAGCCCAAACAAAATATATAACATCAGGCTTGTTCTACAGAACTGTATTTCAAAAATATAAGTATGCTAATTTATTAACATATTAATTGATAAAATTATCATTTTACATATTGAGTTAAAATCCCTATGCAATAAATTATTCTCATTTCGACCATTTTTGTAAATAATCAATAAAACTCTTTATTTACATAGACTAAAAAGAGCAACGTTAATGAAACGATAAAAAGAAGTAAAATACCCCCCTCTCTCAAATGCCAAAAGCAATTACAATATTTCAACCTGGCATCATCATTATGCTTGCCAGATTATGACAACAAGACCTTTTGCATTTAAATAAATTTGTTCACGCTCCCTATTGTCGTATTTGGTAACTCAATACTTTAATATATTTGTTCAGTATGTTTATACAATCAAATTACCCAAAAGAGCATACTTCTTGCATTTACATTCCTTAGTATTCCCTTATCTTGTAAATATCGCACACGTGTTACGTTACTTCGAGTTCATCAAGTGTATACCCATTCTCCAACCACTCTTTAATCCACTTAGGTCTACGTCCACGCCCATTCCATAATTCCCATTGGTTATTGGGATTTCTATAATGGCGCTCTTTGCTCACAAGATCAGCGATATCAATTCCATGGGCATTAGCAATTTCAAGAATTTTTCGTCGCGCATTTTGCTTTTCCTTTGCTTGCCGTTTTTTTAATTCCACATCGATTTGTATACGCATCTCTTGTAGCTCATCAAAATTCATATTCTTGAGATCATTCACCTTAATTACTCCCCTTGCAAAAAAGAATTTCTTTTTGCCATATTTTAAACACAATTATAGACAATTTCTGTCCATTTATTATCGAAATTAAAATTACGATACATATATCACTTTGACGGAGATGTGCTTTGAGCCACAAAGAACTGTTTATTGGTATATCAACCACCACCACTGCATCTTTTTTCAGTTCAATTACTGGAACTACTAAATGCAGTGCTCAAACACCATCACACCTCTCTGACTCTCATGAATCAGTAGTCAAAAGTAAATATAAATCGTCACTCTATAAATTATGGCAATACGCAACAAAGAACAAGCCCTCTCTGTATAATGATAGTGTAGTTCATTATAACAGTAAAACCTCCCCTTACACACAACGGCTTTTTACTTCGTATAAATTTTTTTTGAAAAAATTTTTGCAACTAGAGAATTATATAAAACAAGCAGCTTCAATACAGTATCAAAGATTATTATTTTTTAAAAGCAGCGCCTTTTTTCGTGATTCCAATAATATTGGTTGGCGTAATGTGCTCTGTTTTATTCAACACTTTTATCTCGTTGGTTGGATATTCGCATATATTAGAAATCTTCTTAGAAGAGAACAAAGCAATAATCACAAGGAATATTCTAAGCTAAACAATCTCATTCTGCAAATTTATAAAATCAAAAGACAACGAGAAAAAGCACCACAAAGAATTAGCATTTGTATTAATAAAATTCTTCGTAATAAGGTGTATTGCTAATGATTGTTCCAGATTTCACATTTTTTGCTGCTGCATACATATCCAATACGCCCCCCATAGCATTTTCAGTTATCGCCAAACAAGAAGAGCGGGACAATGTCTATGTAATAGATGATAAAGATAACTTGTTCTATCAATCATCTCAGCTTAAGGAAACAATCGCAACAGCTGAACAGAGTGAACATAATTTTAACATAATTTTAGGGCAAATTGGTGTTGGAAATGTGAAATTGTTTTCTCTTTTTGATGCATTTGATTTTTGCAGAAATCTTACAGCTGCACAAAGCGCTTTAACTTACTGCTATGAACAAACAACATCGAAGTGCGTCTTTGAAAAAGCGACTTTGCAGTCTGTGCTGAATTTTTACAATACAGAAAACTCAAGCCACACCCGTATGCAAAAAGTTACTTCATATGTTGGAGTAAAAGCTGCTGTACGAGGAAATGAAGACTTGCAGGAGCCTGTAAAGCTTAAAAAAGAAGAACCAGAACAGACAACTAAAGTAGATTCTCTTTCTCTTTATTCAAAAGGAGAAGAAGATGCATTTACACATAAAGAAAGTAGCGCCCGCGATGCTTTTTCAGCTGAAGATTTTTCTTCATCGAGAAGATCGCAGAGTGAAGACTGATATTTTCACGAAACTCCAGAAATTTGATAGGATATTATAATGAAAGGTAGATAAGAAAATGTTAAAGCTCTAATTAGTAAGATTGAACAAAATCTCTTCTAATTGAGGGCAAAGATAATGAAAATGATAGAACAAAACAGCGTTGATATAGCATTTAGTCAAAAAGCAGCACGTGAGATTACAGTCGTGATGCTTTCAGAAAGAGAATGGTATTTCACGTTTATTTCCGACGATCCAATCACCGGAAAGCCAAATAAATATACGTTACTTACACAAAGAGGAAAACTAAGAACTTGGGCTGATCCAAAATATCTTTTTAAGTTTCTTCATGAACGAGGGGTCATTTGTGGGAGTTTTAATCTTAATCAGGGTAAAGAACATGAAACAATTAAATATTCTTCACACAACAGCTCGTAATAAAATTGCTGCATTTTCTGCGGCTTTAACTGTGTTTTTTATGACAAATCCTACATGTGTCCAAGCAGCAAGTTTAAGTACTGCACAAAAAGCTTTAGAGGAACTCCAAAAAGATTTAAAAGCGATTATCCCTCTTGCTGCTGCCGTAATACTTTTGTGCTTAGCAATTGCTTATGCAGGGCGCTATATCGGAAAAGATACATTCGTACGATGGGCAATCGGGGTCGTTATCGCTGGTTCAGCAGCTGAACTTGCCAATTTATTATTTAAACCAAACTGATAAATATTTTAGACATAAAATGTTTCTTTCGGGAAATAAGAAGATTAGATTTCTGTGTTTTTATTTAGCACAATAAAAACTATATCGAAAAAAGAAATTATTTATCTAACTG